>JAKFDG010000233.1:0-4099 GCA_036677285.1 Pseudoxanthomonas sp. | reverse complement strand
GCCGTCAGTAAGGCAGGCCAGCCACGTCCAGTTGCAGCGACCACACCGCGCCGGCGCCGGTCAGGTACAGCGTCTTCATCTGCGGCCCGCCGAAGGCGGCATTGGTGATGTTGGCGTCCACGTCGATGCGCGCCAGCTCCGCTCCGGCTGGCGAGAGTACCCGCACCCGACGCAGGCCGTGTTCGGTGACGTAGATATTGCCCAGGCAGTCCACGGCCATGCCGTCGGGCACCGCGACTTTCGCCAGGTCGGTGCCGGCCTGCGGTTTGCCGCCAACGATCGGATAGGCGCGCAGTACGCCGTCGTTGCCGCCGCCGGCCACGTACAGCACATCCCCCGCCGGCGACAGCGCGATGCCGTTGGGGTTGGCGATGCTGTCGTCGACCACGCTCACTTCGCCGCCGGCATAGTGGTAGACGCGGGTCTGGTCCTGGCCGCCGAGCGCGGCGGAGCGCTGGAAATCCGGGTCGGTGAAATAGATCGTGCCGTCCTGGGCGATGACCAGGTCGTTGGGCGAGTTAAACGCATTGCCCTGGTACTGGCCGACGACCCGTTCGCGACTGCGATCGTTGAGGTTGAAGCGCGCCAGTTCCTTGCGGTCATGGGTGGCGGCGACGATGCGCCCCTGCGCATCCACCGCCAGGCCATTGCTGCCGCTGCCGAGCATGGCCGTCTCCACGCGATCGGGCGGGGTGAAGCGCTGGATGCGCGACGGGAAGCCCTCGCCGAGCAGGAAATCGCTGTAGTACAGCGAACCCTCGTGCCAGACCGGACCCTCATACAGGCGCAGCGCGTCGTCGCCGGGCTGGGTGGCGGCGATGCGTCGCGCGGTCAGCACGCCGCGGGGCGCGGTGCCGGGTTCGGCCGGGCAACGCCAGGCCGCGCCTTCGCCTGGTGCCGCGGCGGTGGCCGCGGTTGCTTCGGGATCACCCGCCTGGCAAGCGGCCAGCGCTGCCATCACCGCTACGAACAGCATCGAACGCCACGTTTTCATTCCCTTCCCCAATTCGGACCGGCAGCAAGCGTACTTCAACAAGCGAACGTCGGTCTGGGGCGCCACGCACGGGTAAGAAAATGAAGCTGACCCGTTTTCCGCGGGCGCAGGACGCATGCGACACTTCGCCGGGACACCGTTGCATGCCGCCGCGTTTCCCGGTGGCCGAAGCGAAGGAGACGAAGATGGCCAGTCAATCGAACGGGATCAGCCGCCGCCGCGTGTTGCAGGCAATGGGCTTGGCAGCAGGCGTGGCGTGGAGCCCGCTCGGCGCGTGGGCCAATCCGTCGGGCCGCAAGCTCGGCGTCGCGCTGGTCGGGTTGGGCTATTACAGCAGCGACCTGCTGGCCCCCGCGCTCGGCTTGACCCGGCATTGCCGGCTCGCCGGCATCGTCACCGGCTCGCCGCACAAGATCGACGAGTGGCAGCAGCGCTACGCCATCCCGGACGCCAATGTCTATGACTACGACGGGCTGCACCGCATTGCCGACAATCCCGACATCGACGTCATCTACGTCGTCACCCCCAACCACCTGCACAAGCGGCTTGCGATCATCGGCGCGCAGGCCGGCAAGCACGTGTGGTGCGAGAAACCCATGGCGATGGACGCGGCCGAGGGCGAGGCGATGGTGGCCGCATGCCGCAGCAACCGCGTGCGCCTCAGCATCGGCTACCGCATGCAGCACGAACCCAATACGCGGCGCTTCATGGCCATGGCCAAGGAGCGGCCTTTCGGCGCCATCCGCGCGCTGCAGGCACAGGCCGGTTTCGAAGGTTTCCGCGAGGGCTGGAGCGACGCCTGGCGACTGGATGCCGCGCGCGGCGGCGGCGCGATGTACGACATGGGCGTGTACGCGTTGAATGGCGCGCGCAGCTGCACGGGGCTGGAACCGGTCTCGGTCAGCGCCACCCGGCACACCACCCGGCCCGAGGTCTTCCGCGACGTGGACGAGACCATGAAGTTCCGCCTCGAATTCCCCGAAGGCATCGTCGCCCAGTGCGCCACCAGCCTGGGCCAGAACATGAATCGCCTGCGCGTGGACTGCGCGCAGGGCTGGTACGAGATGTCGCCTTTCCAGGACTATGAAGGCAACGTGGGCAAGGCCAGCGACGGGACGGTGTTCGAGGCCAAGCTGGGTCCCAAGCCGCGCATGCAGGCCGAACAGATGGACCAGGATGCGCTGGCCATCCTCGGCGACGCGCCGTTGCGCGTGCCCGGCGAAGAAGGCGTGCGCGATCTGCGCGTGCTCGATGCGATCTTCGCGTCGGCCCGCAACGAGGGCGCGATCACCGCCGTGGAACGCGGCTAGGGCCGTAGGTTCCTGTTCCGAAAACAACGCAACGCATCACTCACGCTATTGCTCCACGTGAATGATGCGAGGGTCCTGGACGGGCCGCATCCCATGCGGCCTGCATCGACGGCTCAGCTTGCGGCTTTCAGCGCCTGCTTGCGGCTACGCATGACGTCATGGCACTCGACTACGCGCGTCAGGTACTTTTCGGCCGACGCTTTTGCCGCCGCCGGGGTGTCGTCGTCGTTGATCGTGTCCTTGAAGGCGGCCATCAGCCGATCTTCCGCTTCTTCAAGCTGGGCCACGTACTCATAGTTGGTATCGCCCAGCGCCGCGCGGACATTGGCATAGGACTGCGCCATCGTGCCCACCATCGTGCCGTGCTCGGCGGGCGTTCCACCGGTCGCGGCAACGTCGGCACTCAAGCCGGCGACGAGGTCGCGCTTGTGCGTCGCCATCTTGCCGAACAACGCCGACAGCTCGCTGTCCTCCACCTTGCCGGCGGCTTCGGTGTAGAAATCGCCACCGTCGCGCGCGATCTCGATCAGGTCGTTCAAGCTGTGCTGGATCTTGTTGTCCATGTTCATTTCGTTTCTCCTCGAATGATGTCCACCTTGGGCCATGCGGCATGAACAGGGTGTGCAATCCTTTGCGCGCCGCCATCACGTTGCAGGAACATCGACTCCCCACTGTTGGCGACTACTGGAGACCCGGTTTTCCAGCCAAAGGCCTCATGGCTGGAGAGATATGGTTCAAGCGTAAGACGCAGACTGGGCTGGCCAGCCGACAGCCCTGGATGACCGAACTTTCTCCATGCCTGAGATCGGGCCTGTCTAGCATCGGCCCATGCTCCCCGCCGACTTCCACTGGAATGAAAACCGCGACACCCTGGTCCTGCGTGGCATTGCGTTGATGCGCATCAATCTGGAGCATTGGCCGGTGCAGGTGCAGAACATCATGCGCGGCGGCGGCCACGGCCTGCGTTTTTTTTCCACGCATGACATCGCCATGCGCTATGCGGAGATGTGGGCCTGCAAGTGGGAGCCGGACATCCGGCGGTTCGTCGGCAACACGATCGGCGCCGCCGAGATGGAACGGCGGCTGGCGGAAGAACGGAGGAAGAACGCCACTCCGCCCACGTGGACGTCCAGTGACGAGTACCGGCGCCGGCATGGCGGCCACCGGAACTGGCCACTCGGGAAAAAGGCTTTGCCCGACACGAAGCAACCTTTGTAGGATGTGGCGAGCGCGGCGCACCGCATCGACCGTGGATCCGGATACGCGAACGATGTGCTGCGCCTGCGGCTGACCGCCTCCTGCGAGGCGCGGCCGCTGTGCTGTCCCCGATCCCGATAACCGGAGGAACCTTGATGCGAACGACTCTGCTCTGCCTCGCCTTCTGCACCAGCCTGTCGGTCGCCGGTGCGGCCCATGCGCAGACCGCACCGGCGGCCAACGCGTGCAAGTCCACCGTCAGCGGCGACCTGCAGGTGCATTCGCTGAAAAGCACGATCTTCGGCAATGAACGAAAGATCCGCGTGCTCCTGCCCGCGGGCTACGGCGACGCCGCCAACAAGGATCGACGCTACCCGGTCCTGTACATGCTCGATGGACAGAACGTGTTCGACGCGTGCCTGAGCGAGGTCAGCCACCACGAATGGAGCGTCGACGAAACGGTGCGGCAACTGGTCGCGGACAAGAAGATCCCGCCGATGATCGTGGTGGGCGTCGACCACGCCGGCAAGGACCGTGCGCGCGAGTACCTGCCGTACAAGGATTTCGTCGGCAACCCGGACATGGAGGAGCCGGCCGG
>JAKFDG010000232.1:0-8419 GCA_036677285.1 Pseudoxanthomonas sp. | reverse complement strand
CGATTGCAGGAAGAAGTCATCGGCAAGGGCCGATCGGACATGCAGCGGCTGGAACGGCTGGTCGATTTCATGTTCGACGAGCATGGGCTGGGCATGCAGTACCAGGACGATGCCACGCATACGGTCGAACAGGCCTTCATCACGCGCAAGGCCAATTGCCTGGCCTTCACCCTGCTGTTCGTGGCGATGGCCCGCGAGGCCGGGCTGGACGCGTATGCGCAGGCAATCGAGGAAGTCCTGGCCTGGCGCCAGGTGGAAAACACCGTCTACCGCACCAACCACATCAACGCGGGAGTGCGGATCGGCGGGCGACGCTACACCGCGGACGTGGCCTCGGACTCGGTGATCGCGCGGCACACCCCCGAACCGGTTTCCGACTCGCGCCTGCTGGCGAACTACTACAACAACCGCGCCGCCGAGCTGGTGGCGCACGGCGCAACCGCCGCGGCCCTGGAATACATGCGGACCTCGCTGGAACTCGATCCTGCGTATGCGACCAGCTGGAGCAACGCCGGCGTGGTGCACCTGCGCAATGGCGACCGGAACGCGGCGGAACGCGCCTATGCCAGGGCATTGGAACTGGAACCGGAGAATGCTGGTGCGCTGTTCAACATGGTCGGGCTGTACCAGCTCAACGGCAACCGCGAACTCGAGGAAGGATTCCGCCGTCGCCTGGAAAAGGCGCGGCTGAAGGATCCGTTCCACCAGTTCCTGATGGCGGTGGAGTACGAGGAGCAAGGCGACTACCGGCGCGCCGTCGATCACTACAAACGGGCGATCCGGCTATATGACGGCGAACACCGGTTCCATTTCGGCCTGGCCCGCGCCTACCTGCACCTGGGCGACGCGCGGCGCGCCGGTCGCGCCCTGGTCCGCGCCCATGCGCTCAGCGACGACGCCACGCGCGGCGTCTACCAGGCCAAGCTGGACAAACTGAAGCAGCTGACGCGGTGAAAGGACGCGGTCAGCGCCGGGCCGAGGCGAAGAACATCAGGTAGACGAGGCGCCCGTTCTCCAGGGTGTCGCCGAAGTTCTCACCGGCGGTGTGCCACAGCCAGGGACGCAGCAGCACCAGCCGGTTGAAGCGCATGGGCACGCGCATGGTCATTTCCCATTTCGAGTCGTCGGTGCTGTCCTTCTCGAGGACTTCGCTGATCATGCCCTTGGCCGACGGATAGCCCATCGCGGCGGCTTCCGCGTCGTTGTAGGGAACGCGTTCGGTGTCGGTGGGCAGGTGGCGGAAGAATTCCGTGCCGCCTCGGCAATCCTCGGGCCGGCTGAGGTAGAGGATGCCGGACCAGTGCGCGGTGTCGACATGCACCTTGGCCTTGCCCACGTCCCTGGCCAGGGTCATGCGGCACTTCGCATGCGCCTGCGGCGGCGGCATGGGCTCCAGCGGCTCGCCGACCAGGTGCGAGACCTGTTGGGCGAGGCCGTCGATGCTGATCCGCTCCACCGAATTGCGGCCGGGGAACATTCCTTCCTGTTCGGGATAGGTCAACCGCAACGCGGCCTCGCGCAATGCAAGTGCGTTGTCGAGGAAGTCATCGACGATGATCAGTGAAGTAGGCATGGCGCCAGCCTAATCGTTCGCGGATCGTTCCTTCAAGCAAGCCGGGCGATCCTTCCGCGATCGCCGCGCGTGACCGGGCGGGCGGATTCTGCTTTATTGGGCGTCCCGATCCTCCTTGCCCAGGTCCATGATCCCGAACCCGGCCTACCTCCAAGCCCTGCAGGACAGCGTGCGCACTGCGTCGTACCCGCATCTCATCGGCATGACCCTGGCCGCCATCGACTTCGACAGCTGCCGCATCGAACTGGAACTGGGCGAACGCCACCTGCAGCCCTTCGGCATCGTCCACGGCGGCGTGCTGGCCACGCTGATCGACACCGCCACCTTCTGGGCCGGCTTCCTGCGCCTGCCGGACGACGCGGGGCTGGTGAACGTCGACCTCAAGCTCAACTACCTCAAGGCCGTGACCCGCGGCCGCCTGCGCACGGAAGGCCGCTGCCTGCGCGCCGGCCGGCAGATCAGCTACACCGAGGCCAGCGTGTTCGACGAAGCCGGCGAACTGGTCGCGCACGGGACGTCGACGCTGATGGCGTTGCCCGGCAAGGGGCTGAAGCTGGGCATCGGCAAGTTCCTGCAGGACTGAAGCCGGGCCGCAGGAGGAAAAGCCGCGCCCGTCAGGGCGCGCTGGCAGCCGTGGAAGCCGGAATGGCTGGCGGGTCCAGGTATTTCTGCAGGAAGCCGGCGATGCCTGTCCACATCGTTTCCACGTTGTCGATCTTCTCCACGCCGTGGCCTTCCTTGTCGAACACCAGCCCCACCGGTGGCCGTCCTTCGATCTCCAGCATCCGTTGCAACCGGTGCGCGTGCTCGTAGTCCACGCGGTAGTCCTCCTTCCCGTGCACGATCATCACCGGCAACTTCAGCTCCCGGTAGTGATAGATCGGAGAGGAAGCCTTCATCGCCTCAAGATCGACATGCGGATCGCCGATCAGTTTCTCCATGGCTTTGCGCACATCCTTGATGCGCCCGCCATCGCTGGCGGTGAAAACCAGGATGCGGTCGCTGACGCCGGCGATGGACACTGCGCAGCGGAACCGCTCCGGCCAGCGGATGGCCATCACCAGTGACGAATAACCACCGTAGCTGCTGCCGACCGCGCACATGCGCGACGCGTCGACGGGGTAGTTGGCGATGACGTGGCGTGTGGCGGCGTCGATGTCGTCCTCAATGGCGGTGCCGAACTTGCGATGACCCATTTCGCGGAACGCCTTGCCGTAGCCATCCGAGCCACGATAGTTCACCCGCAACACGGCATACCCCAACGACGCCAGGAACTGGACTTCGGGATCGAAGTGCAGCTTGTCGCTGACGCCGATGGGACCGCCGTGCGGGAACACGATCAGCGGATGCTTGCCCGATGCGCGCGGCAGGGTGATGAAGGCTTCCAGTGCAGTGCCGTCGACGCCCTTGAAGGTGAAGGCTTTGCTTGGCGCCAGCGATTCAGGCTTGAGCTCGGGCATGGTCTCGTCGACCAGCGAGGCGCGACGGGCGGTTGCGTCCAGGTGGTAGAGCTGGGCCGGCTGGTCACCTGCTTCCACCCAGACCAGCATCTGCTTGCCGTCGCGGCTGCGGTCGCCCACGACCACGGTCTTGCCCGGGAAGGTGTTCTGCAGCAGCTTGACTTGCGAGCTGGCGCCGGCGTCGAAGTATTCGCTGACGTAGAGGCCGCCCTGGTAGTAGCCGACGCCGGCCACTTCGTGCGCCTCGTCGAACAGCGCCGTCACCACGTCGATACCCGGCTTGCTGAAAAGCGTGCGGGTGATCTTGCCGGTCGCGGGATCGAAGGCGACCAGTTCCTTCTGCGCGCGGTCCTTCTCGGTGATGCCGTAGATCAGCGAACCGTCGGCGGACACGCCTTCGGCATCGAACGGTTCCTCGTCGTCGATCTCCATCACTTCACGGAAGGCGCCGTCCTTGCCGTACATGAGCACCCGCTTCTTGGGTGGCTCGCCGTCTTTCTCATCCTCGTCCGCTTCCTTGGGCGGATTGCGATCGTCGCGCAACGCCAATGCCAGGCGCAGGCGGCTCTGGCCATCGGTATACCAGGCCAGGTCGTCGGTCACTCCGATATTGAGCCGGTCGCGTGCGTTGTAACGGAAGCCGGCCAGCGCCGCCTCGCTGCTGATATCCATGCGGTGGACCAGCAATTCGTTGCGGCTGCCCGGGCTGCCGAACAGAATATGGTCGTCGTCGTTGGGCAGCGTGTCGATCACCACGCCCTTGCGCGGCAGCTTCATCCGCGTGATGGACCGCTTGCCGCCGACCGGCGCGCTGATCCGGGCCATGTGGATTTCCTCGGCGCCGTCCTCGCTCACCGGCATCAGGATGGTCCCGTCGCTGGCCCAGCTGATGAAGCCGAAGGGAACGTTGGAGGTGGCCAGCACGCTGACGGTGCCGGCGGCCAGGTCAACCAGTTCGACGTCCCAGCGCTTTTCCGACGTATGCACGTGCACGGCGATCAGCTCGCCGGCCGGGTTGATGCGCGCCATCAGCACCCGGTCTTCCTTCCACAGAGCCCGTACCGCCAGCGGCAACTTGCCGGGCTTGGGCGGGGCGTGGAACTTGGTGCCGGTAGCGGGCTCGACACCGGCCTTGGCGACGACTTCGCGATAGAACTCGGGGAAGGGATCGGGGTAATGACCCGTATACGTCAGCGGGTAATCGGTGTAGATCCGGGGATGTTCCTTCTTCAGCCAGTCGATCACGCCCAGGCCGCGGTTGGACACATGGAGCGAGCTGTCGGTGAAGGTCTTGGCGCGGAACTGCAGATCGCCCGCATAGTTGATCTTGCCGGCTTCGACCACGAATTCGAATTCGGGCTCCTTGCGCAGGTCGTAGGTGAAATACGAGAACGGCTTGAGCTGGGCCCATTCGTAGCGGCCGGCAGGGAGCGCATACAGGCGCAGGCTGCGGCCCTCGGGCAGGTCCTTCATGTCGCCAGCGCCGAACACGGCGTCATCCTTGCGCACCCGCACGCGGGAGATCGGCATGTTGGTGTCCACACCCACCACGAGCAGCCCTTCTCCTGCCTCCAGTTCCGGTACCTTCCCCGGTTTTACGTGGTGGAGCCGTGCCAGTGCCGGCGCACAGGCCAGCGAGACGCAGACAAGCAGCAGCGCGACGGCAGCGCGTCGCAGTTCGTGGTCGAGCATGTGGTTCCCCTGGAGTACGTTTTCACGGCAAGCATCGCCGCCGTCCACGCCATGATAAGGCCAGCCCATGCCGGATCGTTGGTACGGCACCTGCAGTTCCGAAGCTCAGCCTCGTTCCGGGATACTTACCGCAAATTCCACGTGCCCAGGATGCGGTGCTCGCCACGCCCCAGCAGGCTGTGGACCAGGGCGAAATCACGCACGGTCCACCGGATCGGTTCGATCGCCTGGGGCGCCAATACCTGGGTGTCGTAAAGCAGGGTGACATGCGGCGTGAAATCACGCTTGACGTGACGGCCCATTCCCACCGCCATCAACTGGGTGCCCAGTTCGCGCCACAGGGCGTGCAGGGTCGCGTATTCCCCCTGGCACAACAAAACGCACGGGTGTTGCCGACGCGCACCACCGAAACTGCAGGCGCTGGCCAGGGTGACGTCGAACGGTGCCAGCGACACGCGTCCTGCGGCGGCTACGGCGGCTTCCACGATGTCGCCACGCACCTCCGGATGGTCGCCCAGGTGGTGCAAGGTCACATGCAGGCGCGAAGCTTCGATCGGGCGTCCCTGCAGCGAATGCTCGACGCGCAACGCATCGGTTTCCGTTGCAATGGCCACCTGCGCCGCTACATCGGGGAATACGCCGAAGAACAACCGTTCGCTGGCCAGCTTCTTTTCGAAACCACCGAGCGACAGTTGCGCCTCCGGCGCTTCGCGACGGCCACCCATGCGCGCGCCTACATGTTGCGGCGGTATTCCCCGCCAACGTCGTACAGGGCGTGACTGACCTGGCCCAGGCTGTGGGTCTTCACTGCTTCTATCAATGCGGCGAACACGTTCTGGCGGTTGCGCGCCGTGTCCTGCAGGTAGGCCAGGCCATGGCCGTCGTGCACCGCGGGCGCTTCCTCGTCAGCCGCGGCCAGGTGGCCCTGCTCGGTCTCGCCTTCCGGCGCCAGCACGTTGCGCGAGGCCTGCCAGGCCTGCACGTTGGCGATCTGCTGGCCTTTCTCTTCTTCGGTGGAGCGGATCAGTTCGATCTCCGTGGTCACCTCGCCGCCGTGCTCGCGCGGCAGGAAGGTGTTCACCCCGACCAGCGGCAGGCTGCCGTCGTGCTTCTTGTGTTCGTAGTACAGCGACTCTTCCTGGATCTTGCCGCGCTGGTACATGGTGTCCATCGCGCCGAGCACGCCACCGCGCTCGCTGATCGCCTCGAATTCCTTGTACACCGCCTCTTCCACGATGTCGGTCAGCTTGTCGACGATGAAGCTGCCCTGCCACGGGTTCTCGCAGAAGTTCAGCCCCAGCTCCTTGTTGATGATCATCTGGATCGCCACCGCGCGGCGCACGCTCTCTTCGGTCGGCGTGGTGATCGCCTCGTCGTAGGCGTTGGTGTGTAGCGAGTTGCAGTTGTCGAACAGCGCGTACAACGCCTGCAGCGTGGTGCGGATGTCGTTGAACTGGATCTCCTGCGCATGCAGGGAGCGGCCGCTGGTCTGGATGTGGTACTTCATCATCTGGCTGCGCGGGTCGGCGTTGTAGCGCTCGCGCATGGCCCGGGCCCAGATGCGACGGGCGACGCGGCCGATGACGGTGTATTCCGGGTCCATGCCGTTGCTGAAGAAGAACGACAGGTTGGGCGCGAAGTCGTCGATCTTCATCCCGCGCGCCAGGTAGTACTCGACGATGGTGAAGCCGTTGGACAGGGTGAAGGCGAGCTGCGAGATCGGGTTGGCCCCGGCCTCGGCGATGTGGTAGCCGGAGATCGACACCGAATAGAAATTGCGCACGCCGTTGTCGACGAAGTACTGCTGGATGTCGCCCATCATGCGCAGGGCGAACTCGGTGCTGAAGATGCAGGTGTTCTGCGCCTGGTCTTCCTTGAATATGTCGGCCTGCACGGTGCCACGCACGGTCTTCAGGGTCTCGGCCTTGATCCGCGCGTAGGTGTCGGCATCCACCACCTGGTCGCCGGTCACGCCGAGCAGGCCCAGGCCGAGGCCGTCGTTGGTCGGCGGCAGTTCGCCGGCGTACCGTGGACGCACGCGCCCGGCGAAGAACGCATCGAGGGTCTTCTGCGCTTCGGTCCAGCGGTCCGGATCGGCCTTCAGGTATTTCTCCACCTGCTGGTCGATGGCGGTGTTCATGAACATCGCCAGGATCATCGGCGCGGGACCGTTGATGGTCATCGACACCGAGGTGGTGGGCGAACACAGGTCGAAGCCGGAATACAGCTTCTTCATGTCGTCGAGCGTGGGAATGTTGACGCCGGAATTGCCGATCTTGCCGTAGATGTCCGGACGCGGCGCGGGGTCTTCGCCATACAGCGTGACCGAGTCGAACGCCGTGGACAGTCGCGCCGCGGGCTGGCCGACGCTGAGGTAGTGGAAGCGGCGGTTGGTGCGTTCCGGCGTGCCTTCGCCGGCGAACATGCGGATCGGGTCCTCGCCGGTGCGGCGGTACGGATACACGCCACCGGTATACGGGTAGGAACCCGGCAGGTTCTCCTTCTGCAGGAACACCAGCAGCTCGCCCCATGACTTGTAGGTGGGCGCGGCGATCTTGGGGATCTTCTGGTGGCTGAGCGAGTCGCGGTAGTTCTCGACCTTGATCACTTTGCCGCGCACTTCGTACTCGGTGACCTCGTCGGTGATCGACTTCAGCCGCTGTGGCCATTCGCGAAGCAGCTTGAGCGAATCCGAAGTGAGCGCGTGGATGGCGTCGTTGTAACGCTGGCGCAGGGCCTTGAGCGAGGCATCCCCCTCGTTGAGCGCGTCGGAATGATAGAGATCGAGTTGCTTCGGCAGCTTTCCATCGCCGATATCGTGCAGCGACTGCCAATATGACTGCGCGCGGTCGGCGGCCTCGGCTTGCTTGTCGATGCCGGCGTTGATCGCCCTGCCCTGTTCGGCGATCTCGGCGAGATAGCGCACGCGCGCGCCGGGGATCAGCACGGTGGCGCGTGGTTCCTTCAGCGAAGTGTCGAGGTGCGGCGTCCATTTCTGCGCCGGCAGCGAGAGTTTCTCGCGCAGCAGGCGGCACAGGTTGGTGAACATCCAGCTGATGCCGGGGTCATTGAACTGGCTGGCGATGGTCGGGTAGACCGGGACGTCCTCGTCCGGCGTCTGGAAGGCGACGCGATTGCGCTTCCACTGCTTGCGCACGTCGCGCAACGCATCCTCGGCGCCGCGCCGGTCGTACTTGTTGAGCACGATCAGCTCGGCGAAGTCGATCATGTCGATCTTCTCCAGCTGCGAAGCCGCGCCGTAATCGCTGGTCATCACGTACATGGGGAAATCGACCAGGTCGACGATCTCCGAATCGCTCTGGCCGATGCCGGCGGTCTCGACGATGACCAGGTCGTAGCCCATCCCCTTGAGGAAGCCGATGCAGTCCTTCAGGACGACATTGATGGCGGCATGCTGCCGCCGCGTGGCCATCGAGCGCATGTACACGCGGTGGCTGCGCAGCGAGTTCATGCGGATGCGGTCGCCGAGCAGCGCGCCGCCGGTGCGGCGCCGGGTCGGATCGACCGAGATCACCGCGATGTGCATGTGCGGGAAGCTGGCGAGGAAACGGTTGAGCAGTTCGTCGGTAACCGAGGACTTGCCGGCGCCGCCGGTGCCGGTGATGCCGACTACGGGGGTCTTGCTTCCGGCGAGGTGCCATTGCTTGCGCAGGCGGGCCAGTTCGGGCTCGTC
>JAKFDG010000231.1:0-2017 GCA_036677285.1 Pseudoxanthomonas sp. | reverse complement strand
GACCATGCGGCCCAGCAGGTCGGACAGGATGGCGAGCGCGAACTCGAGCACCAGCAACCACAGCAAGGGATTGAGCTGGCCGCTGCGCCAGGCGTCGCCGAGGGTATCGAAGCCAAGTCCCAACGCGACCAGGCGCACCGCTTCGTCGATGATCAGCTTGCCGATGTACAGGGTGATGATGGGCAGCAACGCGCGGACCAGGCGCAGGCCCAGGCTGGAAATTGTCAGCCAGGGGCTGGTGGCCCAGATCTGTTTGAGGAACGGGGGCAGGTTGCGCATCGCGTCGAAGCGTTCGCGCAGGCTGGGCCCGGATTTTCCGCTGCGCTTGGACTTGGGAGAAACAGCGGCAGTGGGGGCAGGAGGAGGTTGGGCCATGGCGGCATTGTGCCGTGATATGTGCGGCAGGTGGATGCAGGTGACTTATCTGGGTTGTACCGAATCCAGCACCACGCCGATGCAACTGGCCTGCTTCAGCAAGCGCAGTCCGACCACCGATCTTTTCGCCGCGGGTGCTTTCGTGACGCATCGATGCGATGAAATTGTCGCCCAAGCGCATTACCGATCCGGTTGGCGGGCGCGCCTGTCCGTTCCCGGACTGCAGGGGCGTGGCGCGATTGCTCAATCCTTCCCTGTCCGGGCCGATACCAGTTAACGGCGACCAACCCGTATCCCATGTGCGACCGCGGTTTCCCGATTTCCCGCAAAACCGGCCGCTGCCGGCTCAGACGGAGTGGATGCCGTACCGGAGTCGGGGACCCTCCGGAATGGTGGTGACCACAGGGTTTGGGGTGGTAGCGATCGTCCGCCCCGGGCCTGGTTGGCGTGGGACCCCGACGCACCTGGCCGGTACCCGGCGTCACGGACGTTTACAAAGAGTTCGCTGCCAGAGCAGCCCATCCCCCGGGGTATGCCACCGTGTGCCGAGACATCGCTGTGGGTTGTGGCCGGGAGAATCGGAGGGAGGTTACCCCGGTTGGTCTACGCCGTGCAGCATGCTTGTTGTCCGCCTTCTTCCTGCTGACACTGGCCGGAACCGCCATGGCCGGCAAAATGTCGGCCAGGACGCTCCAGGTGGCCCAGCAGCAAGGCAAGGCCAGGGTGGTGGTGGTGCTTAAGAACGATCCTGTCGAACTGACCGGCGTTGCCGGCCGACTCGCGAAGCGACGCCAGGTCGCCAACCGCATCGACAGCGTAATGGCCCACCTGCCGAGCAGGGGTTACAAACTGCGCCATCGTTTCGTGCTCGTTCCTGCCATGGTGCTGGAAGCCGATGCCGGCACCCTCAGGCGCTTGCGGAACGATCCGGCCGTGGTACGCATCGACTTGGACCTTCCGGTTTCCGGCAATGCGATGGAACCCGATCAATCATCGGTGCTCACCCAGGTCAGCGCGTTGCTCGGCAGCGGCATCGATGGCAACGGGCTAAAGGTTGCCGTCATCGATTCCGGGGTCGATACCGATCACCCTGACCTCGTAAACAGGCTGATCGACCAGCAGTGCTTCTGCTCGCACCTCAGCGGTTCGGAAGGTTGCTGCCCGAACGGGCAATCCACGCAGAGCGGGTTGGGCGCTGCCGAAGATGATCAGAGCCACGGCAGCAATGTCAGCGGGATCATCGTGGGCGAAGGCATCATCGCGCCGCGCGGGGCGCTGCCGGCCGCCAAGCTGGTCGCGGTGAAGGTGCTCGACAGCAACAACGACTCCTGCTGCAGTTCCGACGTCCTGGCGGCGATGGACTGGCTGGCGGCTAATCACCCCGACGTCGTTGCGGTGAACCTCAGTCTCGGTACCGACACGATGTACCCGGGCGATTGCGATTCGGCGGACGCGGTGACCCAGGTAGGCTCGGCGGTGATAGCCGAGTTCATCGCACGCGGCACTACGGTGGTCGCTTCCAGCGGCAATACCGGGAGCAGCGACATGATGCAGCTGCCGGCTTGCCTGAGGGACGTGGTGAGTACCGGCGCTACCTGGGATTTCGAAGGGCCCCGCATCACTTTCCTGGGTTGCACCGAGA
>JAKFDG010000230.1:0-3066 GCA_036677285.1 Pseudoxanthomonas sp. | reverse complement strand
GGCGTGGAAATCGGCGGCTTTACCGTAGCCCCTGGCGGCAAGCGGGTGGTGGTGGTGGCGACGCTGGACAATCTTCTGAAAGGTGCGGCGACCCAGGCGATGCAGAATCTCAACCTGGCCTTCGGTTTCGACGAATACACCAGCATCCCGGTTGAGGAGAACGCGGCATGAGCAATTTGCTATGGCAGAAGCCGGGCGTGGCTGTCGATGCCAAAATCCAGAAATTCCTGGCTGGCGACGATGTCATCCTGGACCGCGAGTTCTTGCTGCACGACATCGCCGCCAGCAAGGCGCACGCCGAAGGCCTGCGGCGCATCGGCATCCTGACCGCGGAGGAACTGGCTGGGCTGTTGCGCGAGCTCGACGCGCTCGCCGGAGATTTCCGCAATGGAAGTTTCGTGCTGGACGAGCGTTACGAGGATTGCCATTCCGCCATCGAATCACGCTTGACCGAGCGTCTCGGCGATGCCGGCCGCAAGATCCACACCGGGCGCAGCCGCAACGACCAGATCCTGGTCGCGACGCGGTTGTGGCTGAAGGAGAAACTCACGCGTGTTTCGGAACTCAGTCGCGAGATCGCCAAGGTCGCGCTGGATCGCGCACAGGCCGAAGCGGATTTGCCGATTCCCGGCTATACCCATATCCAGCGTGCGGTGGTCTCGTCCGCGGGCATGTGGTGGGCGGGCTGGGCCGAGGCCTTCATCGACAACGCGATCCGCGCCAACGACACCTGTCGCCTGATCGACGCAAACCCGCTGGGCACTGCTGCGGGTTACGGCGTCAACCTGCCGCTGGACCGTGAGCACACCACGCGGGCGCTCGCGTTCTCCAGGCTGCAGATCAGCCCGATCTATGCACAGCTCTCGCGCGGCAAGTTCGAGATGGCCGCGCTGGAAGCGCTGGGAAGCGCGACACTGGACTTGCGCCGCATCGCCTGGGACCTGTCGCTGTTCACCAGCGCCGAATTCGGTTTCATCGCGCTGCCGTCGCAGTACACCACCGGCAGTTCGATCATGCCGAACAAGCGCAACCCCGACGTGATCGAACTGATGCGCGCCACCCACGCAAGCGTGGCGGCGGCGCGCACAGAGATCGAGCAGCTGCTGTCGTTGCCGTCCGGTTACCACCGTGATCTCCAGAGCAGCAAGGGCGCGATCTTCCATGGCTTCGGCCGCGGCCTGCCGGCGCTCGAGCTGCTGCCGGCGCTGCTGGCCAACCTGGAATGGCGCGAAGACAAGCTGCGAGCCGCCATCGATTCAGGCATGTACGCCACCGATGTCGCGGTGGAACAGGCGGCCGCAGGCGTGCCTTTCCGCGAGGCCTATCGTGCGGCGGCTGCTTCGGTCGATCAGGCCGGTGCAGGACGCACGCCGGAGACCAGCCTCGCTGCCCGGGTGTCGCCTGGTGCGGCGGCGGACTTGCGCCTGGATGAACTCAAGTCTCGCTGGCAGGCCCTGGCGGACTGACCATGCCCTCGACCAGCATAACCAATGCCGAACACTATGCATGGGGTGAAGCCTGCGATGGTTGGCACCTGCTCAAGGGCGAGGATCTGAGCGTCATCCAGGAACGTATGCCGCCTGGAGCTTCCGAAGTCCGCCATCGCCATCTGCATGCGCGGCAGTTCTTCTATGTGCTGGCAGGGGAAGCGGTGCTGGAAATGGACGGGCAAGTCCATCGTCTCAAGGCGGGCGAGGGCGTGCATGTGCCTCCTGGAGCCGCGCACCAGGTGCGTAACGAATCGGATGGCGAGGTCGGATTCCTCGTGGTCTCCAGCCCCAGGAGCCACGGCGATCGCGAGCCGGCGCCCCTCGATGTTCATTCGATGGAGTCGCAAGCATGAAGCGCTATCTGGTCATGGCTATGCGCAAGCCGGAGTTCAGCGTTGAGGTGGTCGCCCCGCACCTGGCTTTCCTGGATGGACTCAGGAATGCGGGGAAACTGGAAATGACCGGCGGCTTCAGCGACAAGAGCGGTGGCGCCTACCTGTTGAATGTCGACAGCCTTGCGGAAGCGCAGGCCATCGCCGATGCCGATCCGCTGACGACCCATGGATCCTCGACTGTGACCGTCTACGAATGGAATACGCGCTGAGCCGAATCCATGAATATGACCGACTCCGCCGCAAATCGATTCACCCCACAGATACTGCCGCCGTGGCGACGTGCCGTGTTGAAGGTGGGGAGCAGCCTGCTGGCGGCCGATGGCGAGGGCCTCACTCCACGTCATGCGCTGGGACTGGCGCAGTTCGTATCGGCCAGCGTGGCGGCCGGCCGTGAAGTGGTGATCGTGTCCTCGGGCGCGGTCGCCGCCGGTCGCGCCATCCTCCATCGCAAGCCCGATGCCGGCGCGGCCATGGCCGAGCGCCAGGCTCTGGCGGCGCTCGGCCAGGCGCAGATGATCGGACTCTGGCAGAGCCTCTTCGAGAGACCGGTGGCGCAGGTGCTGCTGACCCACGACGACCTGCGCAACCGCCGCCGCTATCTCAACGCGCGTGCGACCTTGAACGAACTGCTGGCGCTGGGCACGCTGCCGGTGATCAACGAGAACGACACCGTCTCCGTAGACGAACTCAAGCTCGGCGACAACGACAACCTGGCCGCGGTGATCGCCGCGTTGGTGGACGCCGACGCCCTGTTCATCGCCACCGACATCGAGGGCTTCTACACCGCCAATCCACGCATCCACGTCGATGCGCGGCCGATCGAGGACGTGGAGGCACTCACTCCGGAGTTCTATGCCATGGCCGGCGACGCCGGCAGCAGCAGCGGCACCGGCGGCATGCGCACGAAGCTGGAAGCGGCGGCCAAGGCTGCCGCGGCCGGCATCGAAACCTTCCTGTTCAACGGCACCAATGCCGACGTGGTGCTTTCGCTGGCCGGAGGCGAGTTGCGCGGCACGCGTTTCCGCCCCGCGCAGAACCGCCTGGCGGCGCGCAAATACTGGCTGCGCAACGTGCCGCTGGAATCCGGCGGCATCATCGTCGACGCCGGCGCGGCGCGCGCCATGGGCGAGAAGGGCGCCTCGCTGCTGCCGGGCGGGGTGGTGACGGCCGAAGGCGATTTC
>JAKFDG010000229.1:0-1775 GCA_036677285.1 Pseudoxanthomonas sp. | reverse complement strand
CATCAGTGGATCGGTCACCGCATCGACCAGCCGGGTCACCAGCATCATCGTGCCGACCGCGCCGGCGGCCAGGCCCATCACGTCGGTATAGAAGATCAGCAGGAAGGCCGAGATGTTGGCCCAATAGAGGTTGAACCCGAAGTCGCCGATGCCGTAGCCGATCTTCTCGCGCAACGGCAGGCGTGCGCCGGCCGCGGTCGTGCGCTCGTTTGCGGCTCGTGCCATGTCCTGGTCCTGCCTCATGCCTTTGCTCCGGAAGACCGGCATGCCGGCGCAATTCGCGCGCATGCACCGGCTGGTGACCGCATTTCAGCTTGCCGACATCGTGCTGCGCAGGCAAGCAGGCGATCCGGGAGCTGCGGCACGGCATACACTCGCAGGCCCAAGAGACGGAGCGCGGCATTGGTTTCCAGCTGGGTCCTGTTGTTGGTATCGATCGGCTACGCCGCACTGCTGTTCGCGGTGGCGTGGTGGGGCGACCGGCGTCCGCTGTACCCGGACCGGCCCTGGCTGCGTCCGGTGGTCTACAGCCTGGCCCTGGCCGTGTACTGCTCGTCGTGGACCTTCTACGGCGCGGTCGGCAGCGCGGTGCGCAACGGCATCGGCTACCTGCCGATCTACCTCGGCCCGTTCCTGTTGCTGCTGTTCGGCTGGCGCATCATCGAGCGCCTGGCGCTGATCGCGCGCAGCCAGAACACCGTCTCCATCGCCGACTTCATCTCCTCGCGCTACGGGCGCTCGCGGCGGCTGGCGGCGCTGGTCACGGTGATCGCGCTGATCGGCGTGATTCCGTACCTGGCGCTGCAGTACAAGGCGGTGGCGCTGAGTCTGGGTGTGCTGACCGGACAGGGCGCCGGCAACACCGGCTTCTTCACCGATCCGGCGTTGTACGTGGCCTTGCTGATGGCACTTTTCGCGGCCCTGTTCGGCACCCGCCAGGTGGATGCGACCGAGCACCACCACGGCATGATGCTGGCGATCGCGCTGGAATCGGTGGTGAAACTGGTGGC
Source organism: Pseudoxanthomonas sp. (assembly GCA_036677285.1). Taxonomy (GTDB): domain Bacteria; phylum Pseudomonadota; class Gammaproteobacteria; order Xanthomonadales; family Xanthomonadaceae; genus Pseudoxanthomonas_A. The sequence continues at coordinate 765 of JAKFDG010000229.1, read as the reverse complement.
GATGATCGCCGTGGGCGTGTTCGCCTGGCTGTGGCTGGATGGACGATCGTTGCGGGTCGCCGATTCCGCGCGGACCCTGTTCGAGAACGCGCCTCCCGTCGGCTTCTTCACCCAGACCCTGCTCGGTTTCCTCGCCATCGTCTGCCTGCCGCGCCAGTTCCACGTGGCGGTGGTGGAATGCGGCGATGTCGGCGATGTGCGCAAGGCGCGCTGGATGTTCGGCGCCTATCTCATATTGATCTCGGTGATGGTGGTGCCGATCGCGGCGGCCGGCGTGACCATGTTCGGCACCGGCAGCAGCGTGGCCAGCGACACCTTCGTGCTGGCCCTGCCGCTGAACGCCGGCAGCAACGCGATGGCGCTGGCGGCCTATATCGGCGGTTTCTCCGCGGCCACTGGCATGGTGATCGTGGCCAGCATCGCCCTGGCGACCATGGTCAGCAACGACCTGGTGATGCCGGTGCTGCTGCGCCGCGGCTGGGCCGAGCGCCATGCCGAAGCCGACGTGGCCACCCGCGTGCTGTGGGTGCGGCGCATCGCGATCCTGATGCTGGCGCTATGCGCATATGTCTACTATCGCAACAGCAGCAATGACAGTTCGCTGGCCTCGTACGGCCTGATCGCATTCGTGGCCGTGGCCCAGTTCGCGCCCGGGCTGATCGGCGGCCTGTACTGGCGCGGCGCCAGCAGCCGCGGAGTGGAGATCGGCATGACGGTCGGCTTCGCGGTGTGGATCTACACCTTGTTGCTGCCAACGCTGTCGGA
>JAKFDG010000228.1:0-1698 GCA_036677285.1 Pseudoxanthomonas sp. | reverse complement strand
GCCCTAAGAATCACGGCAGGCAACCCGGCTTGCCGTGACTGGCCGGCGCCAGCGCGCGATAGATGTCCAGCTTGCCCGCCTTCGGTGATGGCGCCGAGCCGGTGACCAGAAATTCATTCGGGCGGGAAACGTCCGCCACCGGACCCAGCGTCGCACCTTCAGCGGTGTTGAACGACAACTTCCATGGCGCGATGCCGGCATAGGCCTTGCCGTCGCAGTGCGCGACCTGCAGCTGGATCGGTTTGCTTTCCACATCCTCGGAACGGGCGAACACGATCGCCTTGCCGCCGTCCAACCAGGCCGCGTCGAATTCGTCGGCCTTCGTGTTCACGCCCGGCACCGGCTGCGGATCGACGAAGGCCTTGCCGTCCCAGCGCGCGACGAAGAGGTCGTGCCCGCCTTCGCCGCCGAAACCATTGCTGGCGAACAACAGCTGCTTGCCGTCGGCGCCGGGCGTCGGCGCCCATTCGTTGCCCGCGCTGTTGACGCCCGCGCCCAGGTTTTCCGCTACGCCGAAAGCGCCGTCGGCCTGGACGGCGGCGCGGTAGAGATCGTCGCCGCCGCGGCCGCCCTTGCGGTTGGAAAAGAAATACAGCCACTTGCCGTCGGGGCTGAGTAAAGGATCGAATTCCTTGGCCGGCGTGTTGATCGCCAGCGGCTGCGGATCGGTCCAGCGCTTGTCCTGCAGGCGCGCCTGCCACAGGTCCCAGCCCCCTGGGCCGCCGGCGCGGTCGGTGCTGCCCCAGACGATGCGGGTACCGTCCGCGCCGACGCTGGCACGGATTTCGCTGTCGCGCGTGGAGACCACGCCCATGCCTTCGATGCCGTATTCGGCCAGCTGCGCGACGGCCGTGGCGCAGAGTAGACTGGCGGTGAGGACGGCCATGGCCCGCCTGGATTTCATGTTGGTCGTTCCGTTATCCGTCGCCGTTCCCAACCGGATTTATACCAGCCTATGTCCACCCATCATTACGCCGTCTTCGGCCACCCGGTTTCGCACTCGCTCTCGCCGCGCATCCACGCCGCGTTCGGTCGCCAGACCGGGATCGCACTGGAGTACGCCGCCATCGACGCACCGCCGGAAAGTTTCCTGCAGGTGCTGGACGGTTTCGCGGCTGGCGGCGGCAGGGGCGCCAACGTCACCCTGCCGTTGAAGGAAGCCGCATTCGCGCTGTGCAGCGCGACCAGCGAACGCGCGCGCCGCGCCGGTGCGGTGAACACGCTGACCCGCAACGACGGCCAGTGGCATGGCGACAACACAGACGGCATCGGCCTGGTCCGCGACCTGACCGAACGCCTCGGCCTGGACCTGCGCGGACGCCGCGCCCTGCTGCTGGGCGCCGGCGGTTCTGCGCGCGGCGTGGCTCCCGCTTTGCTCGATGCCGGCGTGGCCGAACTGATCGTCGCCAATCGCACTTCCGAACGCGCCGACGCGCTGGTCGATGCGCTGGGCAGTCCGGCACGCGCGCATTCGCGTTACTGGAACGACCTGAAGTCGGAAGGCGATTTCGCCCTGATCATCAACGCCACTTCGGCGGCGCGTGGCGGCGAAGGCGAATTCTCGCTGCCGTTCTCGCTGTCGAAGCCGCGCACGCTGGCGGTGGACCTGAATTACGGCGAGGCCGCGATCCCGTTCCTGGCCTGGGCGCGCACCGCGGGTTGCCGCGACGTGGTCGATGGCCTGGGCATGCTGGTGGA
>JAKFDG010000227.1:0-1567 GCA_036677285.1 Pseudoxanthomonas sp. | reverse complement strand
TAATTGGCGGCGCCGAAGTGGACGAACAGGCGCCGCCCTTTGCGGTTAGTGGCAGCAGCGTCGTATTCGAACGTCTTGCGATACCACACCGAACCTTCCAGCCAGGTCAGTTCCGGCCGCTGCATATTGAAATCGCCCGGCACGTCCAAGGTGACGTTGTCGTCGAATCCGTATTCGAAGAACTGGGTCTTGCCGGTCGCGGTACGGTCCTTCCAGACCGCCTTCCACTCGCCGATGCCATCGCCGTGGCCGTCCACCAGCGCCTGCCATTTTCCGTTGAGGCTGCGTCGTTCGCGGCCCGGCAAATTGGTCAACGGCGCGGACGCGGACGCCGTAACGGGCGCGGGATTCCGCGCTTCACTCACGCGACCCTGTGGACGCGGGGCGTAGCCCTGCGCATTGGCCAGCAACGGCACGCAGGCCAACGGCAAACAGGCCAGCAACGCGACCGCGAGCCGGCGCAGATGCGAGCTGACGGAGTCAGCGTGGATCGCCATACACGATTCCCCGGCCACCAGTGGCGAAATAGACCCGGCCATACAGACGTGGATCGCCGGTGACGCGATAGATCCTGCCGTAGCGGTGCGCGTCGTCGTCGATGCGCGCCCATTGGCGGCCATCGTCATCGGAACGGAACAGACCGGTCTTGCCGGCGATCTGCCCGAACAGATACAGCGCCGGCGTGTCGCTGCCTTCCTTCGGTTTGCCCAAGCCCAACGAATACGCGTTCTCCACGCCGGGCAGCCGTTCCAGCTGACCTGCCGACCAGCGCAGCAGGCCGTGCCGAGAGGCGGTGAGATAGACCACGCCGCTGTGCAGCGGATCGGAATGCACCTCTGGCTCGAACCGATCGCCGAATTCGCCTATCGCGCCCTGGGTTTCCTTGAACTCCACGCCGCCGTTGCCACTGACGTACAGCTTGCCGGTAAGGCCGTCGAACCCGTAATAGATGCCCTCGTCCACGCGATCGGCTTCGATGACGACCGTATCCGTCACGCCCTTGACCTTCTGCCATCGCCTGCCGAAATCGGCGGTGATCCAGGCACCGGCATTCTTCGGCTGCCAGATGACGCGCTTACCGTCGGCGGCGAGGGTGATGTGGCCGGCACCCTCGCCTTCCGGCGGTTCGCTGACAAACAGTTCCCAACTCTTGCCGCCATCGAGCGAATACGCCGCGCGCACTTCGTTGTTGTTGCGATCGCGCACCGTACCGCTGCGGACCACGGTCAACGGTGCCTGCCCGGCGTAGGCGATGCTTTCGCCATTGGTCAAACGAGGGCCGGCGAACTGCAAGGGCGGGACAGCCAAGTCATCGTGGCGGAAGCCGTCGATATCGCCCACCGCACTGAGCAGGTGCGCGCCTTCCGGCGGGCTGATCAGGTCCAGCGGTACGGTTTCTTCCAGATAGGTGTTCTTGAACCACCACTGCACGCGGGACGTGCCGTCGTCGAACGCGGTCAGGTTGCGCGAGGCCCATATGCCGTAGCCGGTCACGAACATCGCTTCGTCGGAATTGAACGGATCGATTTCGATATCGGCCATCCAGTGCGGACTGGCGTGCGCCGTC
>JAKFDG010000226.1:0-2767 GCA_036677285.1 Pseudoxanthomonas sp. | reverse complement strand
GTGCGCGACGGCGCGATCGTGGTGCGGGGTCCGCGTTCACATCTGTTCTACGTTGGCGCGGTGCAGCATCACGATTTCCACGACTTCGAATTGCAGTTGGAAGTCATGACCAAGCCCGGCGCCAATTCCGGCGTCTACTTCCATACCGCCTGGCAGGACGAGGGTTGGCCGGCCAAAGGCTATGAAGTGCAGGTCAACAACAGCCAGAGCGACCCCAAGCGCACCGGCGGCCTGTATGCGGTCGAAGACAACTATCAGGCGCCGGCCAAGGACGACGTCTGGTTCACACTGCGTATCCGCGTCGAGGGTCGCCGCATCCGTACCTTCGTCGACGACAAGTTGATAGTCGACTACACGCAGCCTGAGCAACCCGAGCGACCAGCCGACATGCAGGGCCGGGTGCTATCCTCGGGCACTTTCGCGCTGCAGGCGCACGATCCGGACAGCGAAGTGCGCTACCGCGACATCAAGGTACGTGTTTTGCCCTGAAGCATTGATTCCATTCGCGGAGAAACCCATGAACCCGCAGCGCCTGTTCGTCGCCAGTTGTATCGCCTTGTTAGCCACTGCGATGTCCTTCGCCATCCGTGGCGACATCATGGGCGAGTTGGAGCTCGTGTTCGGGCTCGACAAAGTCCAGTTGGGCTGGATCAGCGGGGCCGCGTTCTGGGGCTTCGGGCTCTCGATCCTGTTCGGCGGCACACTGTGCGATCTGTTGGGCATGGGGCGACTGCTCAAACTGGCGGCGGTGGGGCACATCGCCGGCGTGCTGCTCACCGTGTTCGCCACCGATTTCACCATGCTGTTCGCGGCCACTGTGGTCATCGGTATCGCCAACGGCTTCGTCGAGGCCGGCATCAATCCGCTCATCGCCACGCTGTACCGCGAAAACAAGACCGCGCGGCTGGTCAAGCTGCACGCCTGGTTCCCGGGCGGCATCGTGATCGGTGGTGTGCTCGCCTTCGCCTTCACCCAGATCGGCCTGGGCTGGCAGGCCAAGATGCTGCTGATGCTGCTGCCGTCGGCGATCTACGCGACGATGTTCTTCGCTCAGCGTTTCCCCGACACCGAACGCAAGGCGGCGGGAGTTTCCACCGCTGCCATGTATAGCGAACTCAAGCGCCCACTGTTCCTGGTGGTCTTCGCCTGCATGTGGTTGACCGCGGCCACCGAGCTCGGCCCGGGACAATGGATCAGCAACATCTTCAACGAGGTCATGCACAGCACGATGCAGGCCGGCGTACTGCTGCTGGTGTGGATCAACGGCATCATGTACGCGCTGCGACAGTTCGGCGGAGGGCTGGCGCATCGCTTCTCGCCGGTGACGCTGGTCGCGGTGACGGCGCCGATCGCGGCGCTCGGGTTGTGGCTGTTCGGGCGTGCCGATACGCCGGTGCTGGCGTTCGCCGCCGCGGCCTTGCTCGCGGTGGGCACTGCGTTCTGGTGGCCGACGATGCTGGGGCTGACCTCTGAGCGCTTCCCTCGCGGCGGCGCGCTGGCGCTGGCGATGGTCGGCGCCGCCGGCGCGTTCTCGACCGCGGTGGCCGGCCCGGTCATGGGCTGGATCAACAATACCTACGGCGCCACCAATGTGTTGCCGATATGGGCGGTGCTGCCGGTCGTGATCGCATTGATCTTCGGCATCCTCCACTGGGTCGACCGCGCGCGTGGCGGGTATCGCATCGAACGCGTTGGTGCATGAACAAGTTAGCGCACGAATAAATAAGGAGTCTTCGCATATGCCACGTCCTGTCATGCTCTTCACCGGGCAATGGGCTGATCTCTCGCTCGACGACCTCGCTAAACAGACCGTTGCCATGGGCTACGACGGCCTGGAGCTGGCCTGCTGGGGCGATCACTTCGATGTCGAACGCGCGCTGGCTTCGCCGGACTATGTGCATCAGCGCTGGAGCGTGCTGCAGGCGCAGGGGTTGGGCTGCCATGCGATCGCCAACCATCTGGTCGGGCAGGCGGTCTGTGACCTGATCGATGAGCGCCATCGCGCGATCCTGCCGCCCGAGATCTGGGGTGACGGCGAGCCGGAAGGCGTGCGCCAGCGCGCCGCCACGCGGATGATCGACACGGCCAGAGCCGCGCGCGCGTTCTTCGATGCGCGGCCGGGTGCTGCGGCGATCGATTTCCCGGCGACGGTCACCGGCTTCACCGGCTCGTCGATCTGGCACGCGGTCTACGCCTTCCCGCCGACTTCGCAGGCCTACCTGCAGCAGGGCTTCGATGATTTCGCGCGGCGCTGGCGGCCGATTCTCGACGCCTTCGACGCGGTCGACGTGAACTTTGCCCTGGAAGTGCATCCCACCGAGATTGCGTTCGACATCGCCAGCGCGCAGCGCGCACTGGAGGCGGTCGACCACCACCCACGCTTCGGTTTCAACTTCGATCCCTCGCACTTCGCTTACCAGGGCGTGGACTACATCCGCTTCCTGCGCACCTTCGGCGAACGCATCTTCAACGTCCACATGAAGGACGTGTGGTGGGGGCGCGGCGACGGCAGCGTGGGTGTGTTCGGCGGCCATACCGACTTCGGTGACGCACGCCGCAATTGGGATTTCCGCTCGGTCGGGCGTGGCGACGTCCGCTTCCAGGACATCATCGTCGCATTGAACGACATCGGTTATCGCGGCCCGCTGTCGGTGGAATGGGAGGACGCGCGCATGGATCGTGTGCACGGCGCCACCGAGGCCGCGGCCTTCGTGCGCCAGCTCGATTTTCCGCCCAGCGCGGTGGCGTTCGACGCGGCTTTCGAGGG
>JAKFDG010000225.1:0-2683 GCA_036677285.1 Pseudoxanthomonas sp. | reverse complement strand
CAAGGCAAGGCAAGTAAACCTGACATAAAACTAAGCGTGATCTTCATAGTTGCACTCCAGGTAGAGCGGCGCACGGATGTGCGCTGCGGGTAACTCGTATATTCACTTCGGCGGCTTGGGTCGTATTGTTGGTTCCGGGTCAATCACCGCGACTGCCCCGTCTACACATCCTTCATGGTTACCGTCGCGGCGCACACGCGTGCGCCGCGGGCCGGGGATTACTGCTAGCGCGCCGGGTCCTTGTTGATAACGGGCGGGTCGCACTGGATGGTCAAGTTGCCGTTGCCGGTGTCAGTCACCTGGACGCTGTATTCCGCGGTTTCGACCGCGTTGTTGGTGTCGATGATCACGCCGGCGCGATTGCCATTGCCGCTCCAGCTGAGCTGGTTATGGATGTCGTCTTTGAATGTGTGGCCGCTGATCTGGTAGCGCGGGTCGGCGATCAGCTGGATCGGCGCGGTATCCCGGCCCTGGTTGACAGTCTGGATCAGGCCGCCGGCGCTGTCGTCGCCGCCGGTGTAGCAGTAGCCATAAGTGGTTTGGTTGTCGGACGCCAGGACGTTGTGCCAGCCGGGATCGCTGGAACCGCCGATGCGGATGTCGAGGTTGATGCTAGGCGTGCTGGGCATGATCGTACTCCTGCTGGGGAATGGCCTCGCGGCCGGGATACGGGCCAATGGCCCGTCGGTTCAGATCTGGTGAGTGATGAGCGGCTTATCGCGCAACGATGCGTTCCCCGGCCGGAAAAGGCTGCGGCGGGACATAACCGGCAGCGTCGAGACGTTGGCGATGCGGTGCGGCCTCGGCGGTCTGGCCGAGGTAGTGCAATGCACGCACCAGCGGATCGAGTCGGCCGAAAGGCACCGGGGTTGCCGCATCGTCCAGCAACAGTTGCCGTGCCTGCGTCCAGGCGACAGCAGCCTGCGCAAGGTTGCCGTCTCGCTGCGCCACCTCGCCTTCAAGCAATCGGGTCCTGGCCAGCCACATTCGCAGCGCTTCGTTCTGCTCGACCCGCCATGCGGGTTCGATCAAGGCTTGCGCGGCAGACAGGTGCTTGCGCGCCGACGCCGCGTCACCGCGGGCCAGGGCAAGTTGGGCCTGCTGGTTACGCGCCTTGACCAGCCAGGTCAGCACGCGCTCGCTTTTGGGTTCGGCGGCATGGGCGGCGGCCAGCAGCGCGGCGGCCTGCTCGGCAGCCATGGCAGCCCTTTCTGGTTGCACCGCGGCGTCGAGTTGCGCCTGCGACCAACGGCAACGGCCAAGCAGCTCTCGCCAGGAATTGTTAGCCGGGTCCTGCGCTGACAGCTTGGCAGCGACGGGTGATGCGGCCTCGATGCTAGACCGCGCTTCGGCCAGCCGTCCGCGCTGCGCCTGCGCGCCCGCCAGCAACAGCAGTGCGTCGACGCTGTTCTCTTTCCATTTCGCATTGCCCGGATCCTTGGCGACGTTCTGCCGAACTCCAGTCACCTGCTCGACGAAATAGGTTTCCGCGTCCGCCAGCTGGCCTTGCCGCAGAGCGAGACTGCCCAGCCAGGACGCGACATTCGCCGCTTCGAAGCGCAGTTCCAGCTCCGCTGGCTGTTGCTTTACCCAGCCACGATACAACTTCAGTTGCGCAAGCATCGCGCGTTCGGCCTCGGCATAACGCCCGCGGCTTTCATCGAGTGCGGCCAGCGTTTGATGGCCGTAGGCCACTTCCTTCTGCCAGGCGAAATTGCCGCGATCCATCGCCGCCAACTTGATCGCGCTGTCGCGGTACTTGCGGAACCACACGCCGGTTTCATCGTGCCGCCCCTGCTGCAGAGCGACGAACCCGATCCAGTATTCCGCCTGCGCCAGATCGAACAACCGCTGCCCCTTTTCCGGCTCGCGTTGGTACAACGCCGTGCTGCGCGCATGCGCCTCGCGGAACGCCACCATCGCCGCGTCGTGGTTGCCTTCGCCCAACCGCACCTCGCCGATGCCGGTCAACGAACGCGCCTGCTCCTCCAGCGCACGATCGGTCATGTCGCGCGGATCCAGCGTTGCGAAATAACCGGTGGCCTTGTCGTCCACCGAACGCATCAGGTCCAGCCGGCCGACCGTGGTCAGCTTCTCGCGCAGATCGCCGAGCATGAAACCCAGGATGTCCTCGGCCTGCGCCTGCCGCCGCTGCGCATCGTTGCGCGCCACGTAAGCGGTGGCGGCCAACCCCAGCGCGATCGCCATGCCCACCAGGGACGCCGCCGCCACGATCGCCAGCTTGCGCGTGCGTCGCTGCGCCTCGCGCCGCGCCAGTGCGTCGTAGCCGATGCCGAGCAGGCCGGCGACAAGTTTCAGGAAGGCGCGCTCACGGCCATCGCCGTCGGCCCGCGCATCGGCCGCCAGCGGTTCGCGCGGCCTGCCCTCGGCATCGGGCTGCACCAGCGCCGGTGGGAAGCATTCCTGTGCGGGATCGCCGCTACCCGGCACCCCACCGACTACGAAACACAACACCCGGTCGCCCCGGCCGCTGGCCTGGAACGCCTCGACCTCGGCATTTACCCAGCGCGACTGCGCCGCCGCCGGGGAACCGATCACGATCAACGCTTCCGAGTCGGTGAGCGCTTCGCGGATGGTCACGCCCAGGTCTCCGGCGCTGGGCAACTCATCGCGATCGCGGAAGAAGGTGCCCAGGCGGCGCTCGATCACCCCGTGCACGCCC
>JAKFDG010000224.1:0-4443 GCA_036677285.1 Pseudoxanthomonas sp. | reverse complement strand
GTGCGTGCTGTGGCCCACGATCCGGGCAAGGGGCGTGATCCCGCGCCTGGCGGCTTCGTCGGCACTGAGCAAGATCGTGGCTGCGGCGCCGTCGGAAATGCTGGAGGAGCTGGCCGCAGTGACAGTGCCGTCCTTTTTGAAGGCGGGCTTCAGCGAAGGGATCTTGGCGATGTCCGACTTGCCGGGTTGTTCATCGGTCGAGAACTCGACCTCGCCCTTGCGGGTGGTGACCTTGACCGGGACGATCTCGTCTGCGAACGCACCGGACTGCTGGGCGGCCTGGGCACGTTTTACCGACTCAATGCTGTAGGCGTCCTGCGCCTCCCGGGTGAAGCCATGCTTCTCTGCTGTGGCCTCGGCGAAAACGCCCATTGCCTGCCCGTCGTAGGGATTCACCAGCCCGTCCCACGACATATGGTCCACCGCCTGGAAGTTGCCGAAGCGGTTGCCGGTGCGCGAATTGGGTATCAGGTGCGGGGCGTTGGTCATGGACTCCATGCCGCCTGCGACCACGATGGTCGCTGAGCCGGCCTTGATCAGGTCATGGCCCAGCATGATCGCCTTCATGCCCGAGCCGCAGACCTTGTTGATGGTGGTGCAGCCGGTGGAAGCGGGCAGGCCGGCCGCCAGCGAGGCCTGGCGCGCGGGCGCCTGGCCCAAGTTGGCTGGCAGGACGCAACCCATGATTACTTCGGACACATCGGCGGCTGGGATGCCGGATTGCGCAAGCGCCGCGCCGATCGCGGCTGCGCCGAGGGTCGGGGTCGGCACGCCAGTGAACTGGCCGAGGAAGGAACCGATCGCGGTGCGCTTGGCGGCGGCGATGACGATGTCGGACATGGAGTTACTCCGTGGGGCGGGTTGGGGGCTATCGCAATCCGAGGATTTTACGCCGCAAATCCCTTGGACGTCGTTGGACGCGTTCGCGGAGCCGCTTGGCAGACCCCAAAAAAAGGGCCCGGATCGCTCCGGGCCCTTGAATGATCGGTGAATAACTCAGCAGCTATTGATACGGAATAACTCAGCAGCTATTGATACGAGCCGGTCAGGATTGCCCCCGCATAGGCGGTGAAGCCCGCGATCCGCACGTAATACGTGCCAGGCTTGGCCACGAGCATGCAGGTCTCGTTGTTGGAGCCGGTTTCCGACCCGCAGTCAATCGACGAGGTCGGCGCTTCGCCCCACTTCACGTACAGGTCCGCGTCGCCGGTACCGCCCTGCATGACGAAGCTAACCTGGGTCGCCCCGGCCGGTACCACCAGGCTGTAGTACGTCTGGCTGTTTGCGGCACCGGACGCGGCGACCGGCACGCCATTGGCGAGCGGAATGGTCGAAGCTGGCGGAGGCGGCGGAACCCGCAGCGCGATTGGCATGTGCAGTGAAGGCAGGCCGACATTGCCGTTGGTCGAGTTGCTGGGCCCGATCTCGATCGAGCCGAAGCGGAAGCTGCCATCGGCAGGCGCGCTGGTGTTGTCGATCGTGAACACCACCTGGCGCGATTCACCCGGCTTCAGGGTCAGGCTCGCAGGCAGGATCGTGCCGGCGAAACCCTGCAGGCTCAGGCGCCACTGGTGCTTGTACGGCAAGGTGCTGCGGAACGTGCGCACGAAGGTGCAGGTTCCCGTGCAGTTGGCCTTCTGGATCGCAGCCAGGTTCAAAGCGGAAGCCTCTCCGCCCGCTGCCGGATTGGCGGCGACGAACCCGACCGTGCTCTCGTCGAGGACCAGACCTGCGCGAGCCGCGGCGTCGACCTGCAGACGTCCCGAGCCGGCCGCATGCGCATCCGCCGGGGTGACCTGATCCTCCAGCAGCACGCTGCGGGTGGCGGTCATGGTCAGTGCCGACTTGATCTCGGGCACGGTCCAGGACGGATGCAGCTGGCGCATCAGCGCGGCGGCGCCGGCGGTGTGCGGCGAAGCCATCGAGGTGCCACTGATGGCAGCCGTCAGCGACTCGAAGCCGCTGATCGTCGAGCCGGCATAGGCCGCCAGTACATCGACGCCCGGCGCGCTGAGGTCGGGCTTCAGCAGGTCGAATCCGCCAGGCCCGCGCGAGCTGAAGTCTGCAAGCGCATCGATGGCATTGGGAGTCAGGCTGATCGCCGCAGTGGCTCCGGCATTGGCCTGCGCGAAATCGCGAAGGGCGTTGCCGATGGCTTGTGTCGTACCGAAGGCCGGAATCGTGGTGCCAGGCACGCTGGGGCTGATGCCGCCTGTGGTGTTGTTCGCGAGGATAACCACCAGCGCGCCAGCCGCGGCCGCGTTGTTGGTCTTGATCGAGAACGAGCAGGTGCCGCGGCGGATCACCGCGATGGCATTCTGGAACTGGCCGGCGGCAAAGGGATCGCAGCCATCGTTGATGTTATTGAACCCGGGGCTGACCAAGAGCGGAGTCGTTGCAGGCAATGGCGCCTGGAGACCGACGCCGCCAGAGCCGGCGCTGAGCACAATCCGTTGCAGGCTCGCGGGCGGTGTGCCCGGCCCGCTCACGGCAAGCACGGAGGTGAAGCCGCCGAGGCGATGGCGGGAGGCCGCGGACGAGGTGACCCATGGCTCGACATGGCCGAGCGTCGCCGCCCCCGGTCCGGAATTGCCCGCCGAAGCCGCGACGAATACGCCAGCGTTTGTAGCGTTGAGGAACGCCAGCGAAACCGCGTCGTTCCACGGGGCGGCGCCACCGCCGATGGAGAAGTTGATCACGTCGACGCCATCGGCAACCGCTTGGTTCACGGCCGCCACTGACGACACGTTGGGGCATGAGCCCCCGCCGGTGGAGATGGTGGTGTAGCAGATGTCGTAGGCGATCACGTTGGCACGTGGCGCGACACCGGAAATTGTGACCGGAGCGCCATTGAACGTCGTCAGACGGCTGTTGCCTGCGGCGGTCGAGGCGGTATGGCTGCCATGTCCGTTGGTGTCGCCGAAGCCGGGTTCTTCACGCAGGCCAGCGACGCCGCAAGCGTTCGCCGGTGCACCGACACCGCAGATGAAGTCGTAGCCGCCGATCAGTTTGTCGTTGCAACGCCCGGCATCCACGCCACCCGGGGCGCAGGTACCGATATAGTTGCCCGAACCATTCGGATTGGCGTGTACGTAGCCGTCCAGGGGATCCACCGCCGCAAACGACGGGCTACCGAAGTTGATGCCGGTATCGAGAATCCCGACCACCACGCCTTCGCCGCGCGTGCGATCCGGGCCGTCGCCCAGCGGCATGGAGATGCCATCCCAGACCGTGGTCGCGCCAATCAGTGCGGGACTGACATTGGTGTCCAGCGAATATTCGCGATAGGCCTCCACCAGCTGCACCTCGGGTAGCCGGCTGATCGCCTCGGCCTCCAGCGGTGACATCGTGGTGACGATGGCGTTGAGCGCGTGCTGCATGCGCTGGGTCACTTTCAGCTGACGGCCGAGTGCGCGGTCGATGCGGGCTTCATAGCCGCGCTGCTTCTCTTCCAGGTGCTTGACGTAGGCGCGCGCCTGCGGGTTGGCGACATCGATGCGGCCGCGCCCGTTGCCCTTGCGCGCGGGTTTGGCGATGCCGGCCACGCCACCCTGGTAGGTAGCCAGCGGGGCATCGCGGAACACCACGATGTGCGTGCGCGGACGGTCGTCCGCAGCGGTCAATGCGGCATCGCTGCTGCCGGCCGCGTTGCCCGCAGCGGATGCGTAAAGCTCTGTGGCACCGTCGGTGGATCCGTCTGAAGTGGAGGAGGTACCTGTGAAGACACTGCTTGAGATCGAGATCGCCGCCCAGGCGGCGAGGCTGGCCAAGCCGGTAAATGCAGTCACGGCGATGATGTGCTTCTTGCGTACAAGAGATGCGATAGACATCAGATTGCCTCGTAGGTAGGCATAGTCCGGCCCGGGGGGGCAGGAATCCATGAGTGACAGGGGTTTCCCGCATGCGATGCCGGACGGCTTGCAACCCCTCGCCGGCATCACCTGAGGTTGGCGGACTGTGGCACGGGCAACCGGGCGACTCCCGCTGCGACGCAGCAGGAGTCAGGAAGGGGCGTTCTAGTGTCGCGTGGCCTATGTCAGGCCGCCGAGGTAGGCGAGAATCGCTGTTTTGCTGCTCATGATCTGCCGTCGAACAACTCGCGCCCGATCAGCATGCGCCGGATCTCGTTGGTGCCGGCGCCGATCGCGTACAGCTTGGCGTCGCGCAGCAGGCGGCCGGTCGGATATTCATTGATGTAGCCATTGCCGCCGAGGGCCTGGATCGCTTCCAGCGCGACCTGCACGCAGGCTTCCGAGGCGTGCAGCAGGCAGCTGGCCGCGGCGGCGCGGGACTGGTGGCCGGCGTCGTAATCGCGTGCGACCTGGTAGGCGAAGGCGCGCGATGACTGCAACGCGGTGTACATGTCGGCGATCTTGCCCTGCATCAGGCCGAAGGTGCCGATCGCGGCGTCGAACTGCTTGCGTTCGCGCACGTAGGGCAGGG
>JAKFDG010000223.1:0-22138 GCA_036677285.1 Pseudoxanthomonas sp. | reverse complement strand
TTCGGCGTCCTTGCGTTGATCGTGGTCGCATGGGCGAGATTGCGCCACGTCGGCGCGGCCCTGGTGCTGTCGACGGCGGCGCTGTGGCTGGTGTACGGGATCGGCCTGGCGCCCACCCTGGACGCAGACAGTTCGGCGCGCGGATTGATGCAGCGCGTGGGGCAGCGCATCGGGCCCGGGGCGCAACTGGGCATGGTCGCGTGGCGTGAGCAGAACCTGTTGCAGAGCGACCGACCCGCGGTCGACTTCGGTTTCAAGCGTCCCTGGCATGAGCAGTGGTCCGAAGCGGGGCCGTGGCTGGCGGCGGATCCCTCGCGCCGATGGGTGTTCGTGCTCGACAAGGCACTCAGTCCCTGCGTCGATCGCAGCCGCATCGTCGACATCGGCCAATCGAATCGCAACCGTTGGATGCTCGTCCCCGGCCATGCATGGAAGGCAGGGTGCAGCACGCCGCCCTTCGCATCTGAAGCGCGCGAAGCTCCTTGAATCGCGGTTAACCCGCCTCGGCGCATTAACGCGCATCGAACGCGGCTCCGACCCGCCTCCGACAGCGCCGCCTCAATCATTCGCGCCATCTCATCCCCGTGCGCGCGATGCAATCCATAGCCAATCCTTCCGTCGGTCGACGGCTGCAACAAATCCACCTCGATGCATTGCCAAGCGATGAACCCAGCGTCGGGCCATCGGCGCTGGGCGCGCGCTTCCATCGGCAGCATCTGTGGCTGCCGGTAACGGCCTTCGTCGGTCTTTCGATTCTGTTGATGGGCCTGCATGGCGACCAGTGGCTGGCCGACCGCGTCTATGCGATGGAGGGGCATGCGTGGGCGTTGCAGTCGGACTACGTCATCCAGGACGTGTTTCATGCAGGGGGCCGCCAGGCCAGCAAGGTTGGCTGGTATGTCGTACTGCTGTTCTTCGCGGCGTCGCTGTTGATGCGGCCGATGGCGCGATGGCGGCGGCCGCTGTTGTACCTGCTGCTTTCGACCCTGTTGGCGACGGCCCTGGTCGGCTGGATGAAACGCTGGACGCACATGGATTGCCCGTGGGACCTGGTGCGCTATGGCGGCCAGAAAGCCTATTACGGCCTGTTCGCACAGCGTCCGCTCGGCTTGGGTTCTGCCGGCTGTTTCCCCGCCGGTCACGCCAGTGCCGGTTATGCATGGGTCGCCCTGTATTTCTTCTTCCGGGCGACAAGTCCGGGCTGGAAGTGGTGGGGCTTCGGCTTCGCGCTCGGCCTGGGGATGACGTTCGGAATCGCCCAGCAGCTGCGCGGCGCGCACTTCCTTTCCCACGACGTGTGGGCGCTGATGATCTGCTGGCTCACCGCATTGGCGCTGTATCGCCTGATGCTGGCGCGGTTCCCACGCGCACTGATTGCCGGAATGGCGCAGTGAGCAGCGCGCCGTTTTCCGTTGTCCTGCCGCGGCGCGAAGGGAGCGCCCGGTTTGGATGGTTGATCTGGCGTCCGGAGTTGAGTGGCGAGGTGCTGATCCTGCTGTGCAGCCTGTTCTTCTCGTTGTTCAGCAACGCCGCTTTCTGGCGCGAGGCGCTCGCCGACCCGCTGCAGCAATGGCGATTCGGCCTGTCCCTGTTCCTGGTGGTGACCGCGTTGCACGCGTTCCTGCTGGGCCTCGTCGTCAATCACTGGACGGCGAAACCGCTGCTGACCGTGTTGCTGCTGGTTACCGCCATCGCCACTCACTACATGAATGCCTACGGCGTCTATCTCGACGCCGACATGATCCGCAACGTGCTGCACACCGACAGCAAGGAATCCAGCGAGCTGCTGTCCACGCGCCTGCTGATCCCGCTGTCCTGCACGATGGTTCCGGCCGCGTTGTTGTGGCGCGTGCGTTTACGACAGCACCGTTGGACGCGGGCGCTCGGCATCCGCATGGCGTTCCTCATCGGCATGGTGCTGGTAGGCGGCTGCGGCGTGCTGATGTCGTCGCGGGACGTATCGTCGCTGATCCGCAGCCACCGCGAAGTGCGTTATCTGGTGACGCCGGCCAACTACCTGGTCTCGCTATCCAGCGTGTTGTTGTCTTCACCTCCCGGGCCCAAACGCGCGTTGCTGCCGATTGGCCTGGACGCGAAGCAGGACACCCGCGCCGCCGGCAGCAAGCCGCGGTTGCTGGTGCTGGTGGTGGGTGAAACCGCGCGCGCGCAGAACTGGGGATTGAACGGCTACGCGCGGCGAACCACGCCGGAATTGGCGCAGATCGAAGGCGTGGTGAACTTTGAGCAGGTGGATGCTTGCGGCAGCAGCACCGAAGTGTCGCTGCCATGCATGTTTTCGCCCTACGGGCGCCGCGCTTACGACGAGGACAAGATCCGTAGCCACCAGTCGCTGCTGCATGTGCTTGACCACGCGGGCATCGCGACCTTGTGGCGCGACAACCAGGCCGGCTGCAAGGGCGTGTGCGACGGGCTGAAGATCGAGCGCATGGATGACGCCAAGGATCCCGTCCTGTGCGACGGCAAGCGTTGCCTCGACGAAATCCTGCTCAAGAACCTGCAGGCCCGGATCGTCCGGGGCGAAGGCGACCAGGTCGTGGTGTTGCATCAACTGGGCAACCACGGGCCCAACTATTTCGAACGCTATCCGCCGCAGTTCCGACGGTTCAGCCCGACCTGCGAGAACCCCGAGCTGGGCCAATGCCAGCGTCAGGAAATCGTCAACGCCTACGACAATGCGTTGCTGTACACCGACCATTTCCTTGCCGCCGCCATCGGTTTCCTGAAATCGCAGCCCGGTTACGACACTGCGCTGATCTACGTGTCCGACCATGGCGAATCACTGGGCGAGAAGGGCCTGTTCCTGCACGGCGTGCCCTACGCCATCGCCCCGAAAGAGCAGGTACGCGTGCCGATGGTGATGTGGTTTTCGCCGGGCTTCGCCGCTGGCGCACGCCTGAACCTTCAGTGCCTGCGGCAAGAAGCCACGCAGCCCGTCAGCCACGACAACCTGTTCCCGTCGATCCTGGGCCTGTTGCAAGTGCATACGCGGGAGTACCGGGCGTCAGCGGACCTGTTCGCACCGTGCCGCAACAGCCGTTAGCGGATTCCAGAGCCCACCTAGAGAAAACCCCGCCATGGCGGGGTTTTTCGTTACGGATCAATGCCGTGCGTTGTGGTGGCTATGGGTGGACTCGAACCACCGACCCCGGCATTATGAGTGCCGTGCTCTAACCGGCTGAGCTACATAGCCGGGCATTGAACCGCGCATTTTTCCCGTCTGACCCCCGCCTGTCAATCGAAACCGGTCCGGCTTGTGGCATCCACGTGGGCATGGCACAGTCGGAGCCAGTAGATTTCAGGAGTCCGCATCGTGATCGATCCGGACGGTTACCGACCCAATGTCGGCATAGTGTTGATGCGCCCGGATGGCCGGGTGTTCTGGGCGCGTCGGGTGCGCCGGGACGGCTGGCAGTTCCCGCAGGGCGGGATGAACACCGATGAGACCCCGGTCGAGGCCATGTATCGCGAATTGCGCGAGGAAACCGGCTTGCTCCCCGAGCATGTCGAGATTCTGGGCGCCACCCCAGGCTGGTTGCGCTACCGGCTGCCGCACCGCGCCGTGCGCCACAACGAGCGCCATGTCTGCATCGGCCAGAAGCAGGTCTGGTTCCTGCTACGGCTGGTCGGCGACGAATCGCACCTGCGCCTGGACCTGACCGAAACACCCGAGTTCGACCACTGGCGCTGGGTGGATTTCTGGTACCCGATGGAGCATGTAGTGATGTTCAAGCGCGGGGTCTATGCCCGGGCCCTGCGCCATCTGGCTCCCTTCGCCCGTCTGGTGGCGGGCACCCAGGCGGTGCCGCAGATACTGCTGGACGCCTGGCTACCGGAGTTGGGGCTGGGAGCGCCGCGCTCCCGCAGCCGCCCTCCGGCTAAACGGGACGGTAGCGGCGGCGCCGGTAAGAATTGACAATCATTCTCATTCACGGTGGAATGGGCCTCGCCCGCATGGGCTGCCAGGAACCTGCCGCGCCGTGTACGTCTGCATATGCAATGGAGTCACCGATCACCAGGTCCGCGAAGCCGCTGCCAGCGGCGTGCGCAGTGTGGCCGAATTGACCATGCGCACCGGCTGCGGCGCTACCTGCGGCAGTTGCCTGGAAACCGCCTCGGCCATCCTGGAGTCCGGCCGTGCCGACCGCGGTACCGCTTTCACATTGCCGATGCTGGACGCCGGGATTTCCCAGGCGGCCTGAGCCCGCTGCGAGCATTCCGTCCCGCCCGGCGCGGTAATTGAGCACGATTCGCGTTCCGTCATGGTCTCCCGCCAACCGCTAACCTGCCGGCCTTCCCCACCGTCGGAGCAAGGGCCATGAAAGGCGACGCCAAGGTCATCGAATTCCTCAACAAGGCGCTCTACAACGAGCTGACCGCGATCAACCAGTACTTCCTGCACGCCAAGATGCTGAAGAACTGGGGTCTGAAGGAACTGGCCGAGCACGAGTACAAGGAATCCATCGACGAGATGAAGCACGCGGACAAATTGTCCGAACGCATCCTGTTCCTCGATGGCCTTCCCAACTTCCAGATGCTGGGCAAGCTGCGCATCGGCGAAAACCCGCGTGAACTGCTGGAGTGCGACCTGGCGCTGGAATACGAGGCGTTGCCGGTGCTGCGCGAGGCGATCGCGCATTGCGAAGGCGTCAGCGATTACGTCAGCCGCCAGTTGTTCGCCGACATCTTGGAGTCAGAGGAAGAACACATCGACTGGATCGAGACCCAGCTGTCGGTGATCGACCGCATCGGCGAACCGAATTACCTGTTGACCAAACTCGAAGATTGAGCCGGCATGCGCCCGTCGCGGTTGAGCTGCAGCAGGTAACCCTGCAGCGCCATGCGCGCGCGCGCGTATTCGGCGATGACCAGCGCCACTGCCACCGCGGGGTGGTCCAGCTTCATGGCGCGTGCTCCCAGCTCCACGCGCTTGGCTGCCGCCGACAAGGACATCGCTCCGACGTTGGCGCTCGATGACTTAAGCGTATGCGCGGCTTCGCCCATCGCATCCAGGTCGGGGAGGGTAGAGGCGTTTTCCAGCTGTGCGATCAGGCGTGGGGCGTCCTCCAGGAACAGGCCGATGATGCGCGCGGTTTCGTCGCCGGCGATTTCCTGCAACTCCTCGAGCATGTCGTGATCCAGCACCGGGAAACCGGACGGCCCTCCGCCAGGTCGCGCCGCGGCGATGGCGGTCACAGCCGGGGTGATCGGGGGGCGGTCCGGGGTTGGTTCCGGCACGTCGCGCAAGCCGAAGCTGGCCCGGCCCGGTAACCAGCGTTGCAGGCATTTTTCGAGTTGCTCGCGCGAAACCGGCTTGGACAGGTAGTCGTCCATGCCTGCGTCCAGACAGCGTTGCCGGTCCCCGGCCATCGCGTTGGCGGTCATGGCCACGATCGGCAGGCGCAGCGGCGACTGTTGCAACACTTCGCGGTCGCGCCATTCGCGTGTGGCCGAATAGCCATCCAGCACCGGCATCTGACAATCCATCAGGACCAGGCTGTACCGGCCGCTGGCCATCTTCTCCAGCGCGATCTGGCCATTCGGGGCGACGTCGCAGGTGTAGCCCAGCACCGAAATCAGTTTCTCGCCCACCGCGAGGTTGACCGGATTGTCTTCGACCAGAAGCAGGGTAGTGCCGGCGGTCGCACCCGCACCGTCCGATGCGGCGGGGAGGCGGATCTCGTCGACTGCAGCCGGAGAGGGGGAGCGGGGTGCGACCAGGGGCGGGCCGATATCGTGCGCGGGTGCACGTTCATCGAATGCCACGGTCTCCTGCCTGGCCAGCGGTGGCGCGAACGACAGCGCCGCGTGCAGGTCCGCGCCGTGCGATTGGCGCGGCAACAGGATTCCGCCATCGCGTAACTCGTCGGGGATTTCCTCGTCGCCATACAGCCAGACCATGCGCGTCTCTTGGCCACCGCTGTTGCGTGTCACTCCGCGATGCAGCGCCCGCGCGCTGGCGCGGATGTTGGAGAGGTCGCCGATGACGATCGCATACGGCAAGGATCCCGGCGCCAGGCCTGCACGCAGGCGCTCAAGCGCTCCTTGCGTGGTGTCCACTGCGGTCAGCTGGATGCCCCAGCTGGGCAGCAGCAGGTCCATGCGCTGGCGCAGGCGCACGTCGGGGCCGACCAGCAGGGCGCGCACCAGGTCCATGCCGGCATCCTGGGTGCGCAGGTCGCCGATCACCTTCAGCAAGGGCACTTCGAACCAGAAGGTCGCGCCACGCCCCGCTTCGGAGACCACGCCGATGCGTCCTCCCATCAGATCGACGATGCGCTTGCAGATGGCCAGCCCCAGCCCGGTGCCGCCGTACAGTCGCGTGGTCGATGCATCGGCCTGGCTGAAGGAGCTGAACAGCCTTGTCTGTGCCTTGGCATCGATGCCGATGCCGGTGTCGCGCACTTCGAAGCGCAGCAGATGCTGGGCAGCGGTTTCGCCCAGCCGGCGCACCACCACCGTCACCGCACCGCGTTCGGTGAATTTCACCGCGTTGCCGATCAGGTTGCTCAGCACCTGGCGCATGCGCACCGGATCGCCGCGGACCGGCAGGCGCACCGCGGGATCGAGTTGCATGGTGAGGCGCAGGTTCTTGTTCTCGGCCGGGCGCTGCATCAGCTGCAGTACGCCGTCCAGCACTTCGCGCAGGTTGAAACCGGTGACTTCCAGTTCCAGCTTGTTGGCTTCCAGCTTCGAGTAGTCGAGGATGTCATCGACGATGCGCAGCAACTGCTGTGAAGAAGCGCTGGCGGTATTGAGCATGTCGCGCTGGTCGGGCGGCAGTGCGGCGCGCGACAGCAGGTCCAGCATCGGCACGATGCCGTTGAGCGGCGTGCGGATTTCGTGGCTCATGGTGGCCAGGAATTCGCCCTTGGCCAGCACCGCCGATTCCGCGGCCTGCTTGGCCAGCAGCAACTGCTGCTCCAGGCGGTCGTGGCGTTGCAGGTCGCGTTGCAGGTTGTCGCGTTCGGATTCGGCCATCGCCGCGCGCGCTTCGGTGCCTTCATGGCGCGCGGCCAGGGCATGCATGCGCAACGCGACGACTCCGCACACCAGCGCCGCGAGCGCAGCGCAAGCCAGCGCCACCGATGCCCATGGGCCGGCGATGCCGAGCATCGGCAGCAGCAACGCCGCCACGGTGAGAAGGATCGCCACCAGGGCCAGCCAGGGCGCTACGGGCAGTCGCCCGAGCAAGTTCATCCCTACAGCACCGCGTTGTGGAAATCGAACCGCAGATCGCTGCCGACACTCTGCACCAGGTTGCCCTGGATGAAGTCGACGCCGCCCATCCACATCGCCGCCGCGGCCTGGGGGTCTTCGATCTGTTGCCCGATCACCTGCAGTCCGAGACGATGGGCCAGGTCGATCATGCTGCGCAACTGGTCACGCAATGCGGGATCGTTGTGCGCGGCGGCATAGCGGCTGGACACGCGCAGGTAGCCAAGCGGCAACTGGGTCAACAGGGCTTCGGCCTCGCGCCCGGGCTCGAACTGGCTGAGGCAGAACTGCACCCCGGCCGGCATCAACCGGTTGCAGAACTGGCGCAGGGTCACCGAGTGGATCAGTGCATCGTCCAGGCGCAGGTCGATGATCAGCGAAGTGCCTTCGATCCCGCGCATGGCGATCGCTTCCAGCAACCAGTCCGCCATTGCCTCGCGCGCCAGTGAGCGTGGTGATTGCGAGACGAACAAGCGCATCGTCGGGCCT
Organism: Pseudoxanthomonas sp.; assembly: GCA_036677285.1. GTDB lineage: Bacteria > Pseudomonadota > Gammaproteobacteria > Xanthomonadales > Xanthomonadaceae > Pseudoxanthomonas_A. The sequence continues at coordinate 14,413 of JAKFDG010000223.1, read as the reverse complement.
TCGGCCTGGGACCGGGCCAGCAGGTCGAGGACCCGTTCCAGCACCTGCCGGTCCAGCTCGACGATGCGGCCGGCCAGTTCCGCCGCCGGTACCGCCTGCGCCGCGGAAACCAGGCTGCCGTCGGCCTGGCGCATGCGCAGCAACACCTGGTATTGGGCCTGCGTGCTGCCCGCGACCGAAACGATGGGCTGGTAGGCAAGTTCGAGATCGGCGTCGGTCAACGAGATCCGCACATCGTCTTCGGACACCACCGGTGGGAGGTAGGCGGCCACGCCCTCGGTCTGCTGGCGTGCCTGCACGGCGGCGCGTTCGGTGGCTTCCAGCGCACTGCCGGTGTCGGAGAAAGTCCCGGGCAACGACGCATAACCCACCGAGCTGCGCAGGCGCAGGGCTTCGTCGTCCCGGATCGTGAAGGAATGCTGGCCAAGCTGCTCGCGCAGGCGTTGCGCGAATGCCTGCATCGCGGCGGCATCCAGGCCATGGGCCAGCGCCAGGAAGCTGTTGTCGTTGAGCCGCGCCAGCGGGTGTGGCGCGGCGGCCTGGGCCAGTCGGTGCCCCGCTTCGATCATCAGGTGTTCGAAGCTGGCATAGCCATAGCGTTCGCGCAGGCCCAGGGTGCCCCCGATCTCGATGAAGAACAGTCCTCCCGGGATCTGTTCTTCCAGGGTCGTGGCCAGTTGCTGCATCAGGAAGGCCCGTGTGGGCAGGCCGGTTTCCGGGTTGAAGCCCTGGCCGGCGACTACGGACGTGGCGGGGGGACGCTGGCGCGCGCGGCGGATGCGGTTGGACACCGCGGCGATCAGGTGGCGCGGGCGGATCGGCTTGGTCAGGAAGTCGTCGGCGCCGCTCTCCAGCACTTCGAACTGGCGCTCGGGATCGGGGTCGCCGGTCAGGAACACGATAGGCAGGTGCAGCAACGCCGGACGTTGGCGGATCTGCACAGTCAGGGTCATTCCGTCCTGTCCCGGCATGTGCAGGTCCATCAGCACCAGGTCGGGCTGGTAGCGCTCGATCGCCTGCAGGACGTTCGCGGCCTGCATCTCCACTTCGGCCTGCATGCCGGCGCCGTGCAGCACGCTTTGCGCGAACAGGGCCTGGCCGCGATCGTCCTCGACGATCAGGATCCGGTATGGGGCCTCGTCGTCGCGCTTGCGCTGCTCGTCGCCGACGGAGCCGCCTGCCTCGGCGGAGATGTCTGCGGTGGGCGGATTCGAGGGCGGGGCGGCAGCAGCGGCAGCAATCACGATGGGATCCGGCGCGGGCGCGTCGCCGGTCCAGCGTCGCCAGTAGTGCGGCGGCGGGGTTTCGGCGCGCAGGCGTGAGCGCGAGGGCTCATCCTGCGGGCGGGATGTAGGTTCGATGGCGGACATCAGGCTTCCCCAAGCACGAATCCCATTATGCGATGAACTTCACAAGGTTGTGGAAGTGGATGGTCTAACGGCTCATTCCAGCCGCGAGGAGGCGGAGGCCGTGGGTTGCAGCAGGGTGCGTATCCCTCGCGACAATTTGCGCCAGACCCACCACACCAGCAGGGCCAGCAGCAGGCTGATCCCGACGACCAGGACCAGGGCGATCCACGGATAGGCGAAGGCCAGCGACAGGCCGCCGATCACGACCACGTCCTCGGTCACCGAGGCGGCCCAGTTGCTGACCGGTTCCGGGGAGGTGTTCAGCAGTGCACGCGAACCGGTCTTCAGCAGGTGGCTGGTCAGCGCCACCCCGGCGCCGGCGGCGAGCGCACCGCCACCGAGCTGGCCGTCGGGGGACAGGGTTGCCGCGGCCAGGAACGCCCCCGCCGGCACCCGCGCCAGGGTATGCAACAGGTCCCAGCCCGAGTCCACGCCCGGGATCTTGTCGGCGAAGAACTCGGCCACCGCCAAGGCGCCCGAAGCGCCCAGCACCCACCACGACTGGGTCACCTGCAGCGCCGGCGGCAGGTCCAGCCAGCCTAGAGCGCCGGCCAGGCCCAGACCGAACACGGTCAGGTACACCCGGATCCCGGCCATCCATGCCAACAGGATCCCAATTACGAAAAGATGCGCTTCGGACATGGCAGGGATTCCCCTAGACTGGGCCGCGATACTGGACGGTTGCAGGGGGCCGTCCACCCACCGCCGAGTATAGGCCCGTTGTCTGGCTGCTACCTGAGTCCAAGGTCGCGCCGGAGCGACGCCTTGCACGAGCCTTGGACGCACTCCGGAACTCCGATGACCCACGCCCCGTCCCGATACCAGATCGTGCAACGCCAGCCCTCCCGCCGCGGCCGGATCCTGCTGGGCGTGGGTGCGATCTGGCTGCTGTCGCTGGGGCTGGCCTGGCACTGGGCCAGCATGCAGGCGGCGCCCACCCTGGCCACGGTCAGCCAGCGCATGCGCAGCGCCGAACTGCGGCTGGCGTCGCAGCAGTCGCGCTTGCAGGAACTCAGCCAGCGCGAAATCACGCTGCTGCGGTCCGACCAGATCAGCCGCGACGCCAATGGCGACCTGCAGAGCACCCTGGCCGAGCGCGACGCGGAAATCGCGGCGCTGCGCGCCGATGCGGCCTTCTACGAGCGCCTGGTGGGGCCGACCCAGCAGCGCAAGGGCTTGAACGTGTTCTCGTCGAAGTTCATCGCCGGTGCCGGCTCGGCCTGGCACTACGAGATCGTGCTGACCCAGAACCTCAACCGCGGCGCCATCAGCCAAGGCCGGATGCGGTTCGTGGTGGAGGGCGTGCGTGCCGGCAAACTGGCCACGCTCGACTGGAACCAACTGCACCAGCAGCCGGGCACGCCGGGCCAGACCTATTCCTTTCGTTATTTCCAGGCCCTGGATGGCCGGGTGATGCTGCCGCGCGACTTCACCCCACAGCGCGTACGCGTCCTGCTGGATGGCGAAGACGTGGCGGTGGAGCAGGCGCTCGAGTGGAAAACCGGCAATACCTGAACTGCTTCCTCACTCCATCCGCAACTATTTCCCCATTCCCCCAGCCGGAGCCGCAAGCCATGTTCAAGAACAAGAGCCACCACGATGGCCAGGCCATCGACACCCTGATCGGCCCGCAGGTGACCATCCATGGCGACCTGGTGTTCAGTGGCGGGCTGTATGTCGAGGGCCGCATCCACGGCAAGGTCATCGCCGAGGACGGCGCGCGCGCGATGCTGACCGTGGCCGAACAGGGCCGCATCGAAGGCGAGGTGCAGGCGCCGGTGGTGGTGATCAACGGCGAACTGCAGGGCGACGTCTACGCTTCCGAGCGGATCGAACTGGCGACCAAGGCGCGGGTGCTGGGCAACGTGCACTACAAGGTCGTGGAAATGCGCGCTGGCGCCACGCTGACCGGGCGCCTGATCCATGTGGACGCCGGAGCGGTGGCAGCGCCGGTCGCGACCTTGGTCGCCGCCAGCGCCTGAGCGCCTCCCGGCTGCGTTGGCCCGTGTTCGGGTCGCAAGGGATATTCTTCCGCCATGAGCGAAGAACATCCCTCCGCCGCGACCCATCTCCACCTGCCACCGTTGTCGCCCTGGGCGCGTCGCGGCCTGTACGCCCTGGCGATGTTGCTGCTGCTGGCCCTGGGCTTTGGTGGCTGGGGTCTGTGGCAGGTGCTGGGCACCGCGGAAGGCGACACGCCGAGCCCGGCGCAACTCCAGGCCCAGCAGAAGAAGGTCGACACGCTGGAACAGCGCATCGCCACCCTGTCGCGTTCCGACCAGATCAGTCGCGACGCCAACGGCGACCTGCAAAGCACCCTGGCAGAGCGTGACGAAGAAATCGCCGCGTTGCGCGCCGACGTGGCCTTCTACGAACGTTTCGTGGGCGCCACCGCCCAGCGCCGCGGCCTGTCCGTGCACGAGCTGAAGCTGCAGCCGCAAACCGACCAGGCCTGGCATTTCACCGCTACCCTCACCCAGAACCTCAATCGCGGCGCGGTCAATGCCGGGCGCTTGCAGATCTCGGTCGAGGGTACCCGTGAGGGCAAGCTGCAGCGCCTGGGCTGGTCCGAACTGCGCCAGCAGACCGGCGAGCCGGGCGTGGCCTACTCGTTCAAGTATTTCCAGCAGATCGAAGGCGATTTTGTATTGCCGGCCGATTTCAAGCCGGTGCGGGTGACCGCGCGCCTGCTCCCGCAATCCGGTGCCATGGTGGAGCAATCCTTCACCTGGGCCGCGGCTGCGGGCAAGCAAGGCACCGGCGGCGCTTGAATACGCCGCTTGAATACGCCGCTTGAACATGCCGCTTGAACATGCCGCTTGAACCAGGCCGCCTGCAGCCCCATCCTGATCCCATGAGCACTCTCGTTTCCCTGCCCGCTGCCGCACCCGGCTACCAGTCGATCGATCGCCCGTTGAACTTCACCGGCGCGGCCGCGGCCAAGGTCCGTGAGCTGGTCCGGGAGGAAGGCAACGCCGCGCTGGCCCTGCGCGTATACATCCAGGGCGGCGGTTGTTCCGGCTTCCAGTACGGTTTCGAATTCGACGAGAACCGCGCCGATGACGACGTCGCCGTGCACACCGATGACGCGACCCTGTTGATCGATCCGCTCAGCCTGCAATACCTGATGGGTTCGGAAGTCGATTACACCGAGAGCCTGCAGGGCGCCCAGTTCGTGATCCGCAACCCCAACGCCAAGACCACCTGCGGTTGCGGTAGCAGCTTCAGCATGTAGGTCCGCGCCTGCCGCCGCGTATCATGCGAACGCAGTGACCGATCCCCGCCTCAAATTCCCGCTGGAACTCACCGGCTTCGCCTTCAGCGACGAACCGCTCAGTCGCGCCGACGCTTTGCGCGACGACGCCGATGCCCTCGCCAGATTGTGGCCGCAGGCGCGGGTGATCGTGCTGGATGCCGACGGCAGCGCCTTTGCCGATGACACCGGCCGCTTGTTCGTCATCAACGGCGGGGTCCTCGGAAGCGGGCCAGGGACCGCGGTGTTCCTGGGCCTGCATGGTGAGGTCGCTTGGTTTTCCGTCGATGCGGATGTGCTCCCGATCACCGCACCGCAGCGCATCGACCTGCGCCGCGCCGCGGCCGCATGGCCGGCGGCCGAAGCCGGCGCCTTCGCCTTCGCCCGCGCCATGCAGCACTGGCGTTCGCGCAATCGTTATTGCGGGATCTGCGGCGGTGCGATCGAATTCCGCCGCGCCGGTTATGTCGCCCATTGCACGCAATGCGGCAACGATCAGTACCCGCGCGTCGATCCGGCGGTGATCGTTGCGGTGAGCGACGGTGAACGCCTGCTGCTGGGCCGGCAGACGGGATGGCCGGCGCGGCGGTATTCGGTGATCGCCGGTTTCGTGGAGCCGGGCGAATCGCTGGAACAGACCGTGGTGCGCGAAGTATTCGAGGAAACCCGCGTGCGCGTGCGCAGTTGCCGTTACCTCGGCGGCCAGCCGTGGCCGTTCCCCAGCGCGTTGATGCTCGGCTTCATCGCCGAGGCCGAAGCCGACATGCCGCAGGTGGATGGCGAACTGGAAGAGGCGCGCTGGTTCGGCGTGGAAGAGATCGCCGCCGCGCGGCTGCGCAAGGGCGATGATGGAACCGGCATGTTGCTTTCGCCGAAGATCTCCATCGCCCGCTCTCTGATCGAGTACTGGTACGCGGACATGACCGCGCCGCATCGCGCCTGATCCGCCCACCGGGGTATTGCCGGTCGCGACCCGCACTTCACAGGCGGCCAAGTTAGAATCGAGCACGGAGGGAAACCCATGTCGATCACCCTGGTTGCCGTCATCGTCGCGTTGGTGCTGGGCCATGTGGCGCCCGCCCTGGTGACGGCGGCGCGGCAATTCACCTGGTTCGGCCAGTGGCTGCAATGGCTGGATGCGCGTTTCGCAGAAGGCGATTTCTGGCGCGGGCGCTACGGCATCGTCCTCGCGTTGCTGCCGCCGCTGATCGTGGTGGCGCTGCTGCAATGGTTGCTGCACGCGCCGCTGCTGGGATTGCTGGGCCTGCTGTTCGGCATCGTCGCGCTGGTGTACGCGTGGGGGCCGCGCGACCTGGACGTGGACGTGGAAGCGGTCATCGATGCGCACGACCCGCCGACGCGGCGCGAGGCGATCGCGCGCCTGTGGCCCGATCGTGCGGACATCGCCGCCGATGGTCCGGCCCTGGTCGAGGCGGTGTTCCGCAATGCGTTGCAGCGCTGGTTCGGGGTGCTGTTCTGGTTCCTGCTGCTGGGCCCGGTCGGCGCGCTGCTGTACCGGCTCACCGTCCTCGCGGCCGAAGGCGAGTTCGCCCGCCTCCTGCCGCACGACACCGCGGCCGGCGCGCGCAGCCTGCGGGCGGTGCTGGACTGGCCGGTGGCGCAGCTTATGACTTTGTCGATGGCGCTGGTCGGCAACTTCGATCCGGTGTTCAGCGCCTGGCGCGAGGCGCATGGTGGCGAATGGCAGCTCGACACGCGCTTCCTGGGTGCGGCGGCGCGCGCCAGCGTCAAGAGCGAGCTGGCCGAGGAAGCGGAGGAATACGCAGAGGAAGGCATGGTCCAGGCCATGCGCGAGCTGCCCGAGCTGCGCGATGCGATGAGCCTGGTGTGGCGCATCCTGCTGTTGTGGCTGGCGGTGCTGGCAGTGTTCGTGATCGGCGGTTGGGTGAGCTGATGGCGTTTGCACGGCACTGCCGCGCGCCCTCAGCGAACGCCCGGCGTGCTTCGCCGGGCCGGCCTATCCGATGCCTGCGTCATCGGACGAAGGAGGGCGGTGCGGAAGCCGTCGCTCAGCCCGGCGCCAGCAGCGTGAACGGGAACCACGGCAGATTGCGGGCGATCCGCGCCTCGGGACATTCGAGGTGCCGAGATATCCCAACGCGCCTTAGCGCGCCAGGAGTGTTTCGCTGGTGGGGTTCTAGCCCGGCGCAAGCAAGGTGAAGGGAAACCAAGGCAGATTGCGGGCGATCCAATAGAGGGGCAGCAGCACCAGCCAGAATTTCGGTTCCATCACTACCTTCAGCAAGGGCTGCAGCCAGCGCGGTTTCCAGCCCTGCGACGCGGCGATGATCAGCGGGATCACCGGTATCGTCAGCACGGCGAGGGGGTTCATCGACAGCGCGCCGGCAAGGTCGCCATGCGCCAGGGCATGCAAGGCCCGGGTCAGGCCGCAGCCGATGCAGAAATAGCCGGTGATGGCGTGGAACATGCAGACCGGGAACGGGCTGTCGGCGGCATTGGGATCGAATTTCCACAACAGCCAAATGCCGACGGGGACCGCCAAAGCGGCCCCCGCCAGTCCTGCCACCTGCATCGGTCGTAGCGAAACGGCCATGCTTGCAGGTTTATTGCTGGTACTGCTGCATCAGCTGCATGTACGACTCCATGCCGCCGGTCGCGAACATCACGATGTTGATCAGCAGGCCGATGATGGCCAGCGCGGTGGCGACCCAGCACCAGGTCTTGGCGGTGGCCGAAGCGCGGCGGGCGCCATCGACGTCGCCTTGGTTGAGCAGGGTGTTGACCTTGGCCGAGAACACGATGGCCACGATGCCGAGCAGACCCAGCGGGCAGCACAGGCAGGTAGCCAGCACCGTGGAAACGATGGACCAGGCCAGGTAGTTGGGGATGTTGCCGGGGACGCTGGAAACGGGTGGTGGCGTGTAGCTCATCGGGGTTCTCCGTCAGGGTGGTGGCGGTGCGGTTTGGATGGGGGATTCGGAACACAGTCTATGTCACGCCGCGCAGTCCGCCCACCTCTCCCGTGGATGGTCCGCGTAACGTCTCAGGCGTCATCGCCGCGCAGTTCGCGCACCTTCGCTTCCAGCAGTTCCGCGGTCGCGATGCGGCCGTCGATCGGTTCCCCGGCTACCACCTCGACGTGGGCGCGGAAACGGCGCGGCACGCGCATGCGGCGCATGCGGCCGTCGCGGTGGCTCCACATGCTGGTCCACATGCCCCTGAGCGCCATCGGCACCACCGGCACCGGCCGCTTCGCCAGCACGCGCTCGATCCCCGACTTGAACGGCGCGATTCCGCCGTCTTTCGTCAACGCGCCTTCCGGGAAGATGCCCACGATCTGCCCGTCGGCCAGCGCCGCGTCGATCTCGTCGAACGCGCGCTGCATCAGCTCCGGGTTCTCGCGCGCACCGGCGATCGGGATCGCCTTGGCGGTGCGGAAGATCCAGCTCATCACCGGGATGTTGAAGATCTTGTAGTACATGACGAAACGCACCGGTCGCGGGATGCTGGCCGACAGGATCAGCGCATCCATGTAACTGACGTGGTTGCACACCAGCAGCGCCGCGCCTTCGTCCGGAACGTGCTTCTCGATGCCGTGCAGGCGCAGCCGGTACAGGCCGCGCACCAGCACCCAGCTGAGGAAGCGCATCAGGAACTCGGGGACGAGGGTGAAGATCCAGATCGCCACCACCACGTTGGCGATGGCCAGGGCCAGGAACACCTGCGGGATGGTCCAGCCGAGGAAGCGCTGCACGGCGATGCCGATCACCGCGGCCAGCACGATGAACACCGCGTTCTGGATGTTCATGCCGGCGATCACGCGCGACATCTCGTCCTTCGGCGTGCGGCTCTGGATCAGGGCGAACAGCGGCACCACGAAGAAACCGGTGCACAGGCCAATGCCGACCAGGTCCATGATGATGCGCCAGCTGCCAGCCGCCTCGACGAAGCCGGCCACGGAAAGTCCGTCGACCGGCGCCACGCCGCTGCGTGCGAAGTACAGGTCCAGCATGAAGGCGCTGATGCCGAATGCGCCCAGCGGCACCAGGCCGATTTCCACGGTGCGCGCGGACAGCTTTTCGCACAGCAGCGAACCAACGCCGGTGCCGATCGAGAACAATGCCAGCGCGGCGATGTACAGGCTGCTGCTGGTTGCGGAGGCGCCCAGGTTGAGGTCCGCATAGGTCGGCAGCTGCGCGGTCAGCACCGTGCCGATGAACCAGAACCAGGACACGCCGAGAATGGCATTGCGCACCGCCAGCTGCTTGCGGGTGAGCCGCCAGATGGCGAGGGATTCGGGGAACGGGTTCCAATTGATCTTCAGGTCCGGCGCGCCGGCTTCCGCGCGCGGGACGGCGCGGCTGATCAGGTTGCCGAGGATCGCCAGCGCGACCACCGCGGTCGCCGCGGTCGCCGGGCCGTGGCTGCCGGCGATCTGGAAGATCAGCCCGCCGAAGATCATGCCGATCAGGATGGAGATGGACGTGCCCATCTCCACCAGTCCATTGCCGCCGGTGAGTTCCTCGGGTTTCAGGACCGAAGGCAGGATCGAATACTTCACCGGCCCGAACAGCGTCGACTGCACGCCGGTGGCGAACAACGCGACCAGCAGCACGACCATGTTCTGGGTCAGGAAGCCGATCGCCGCCACCGACATGATCACGATCTCCATTACCGTGGTGATGCGGATCAGCTTCGACTTCTCCAGCTTCTCCGCTATCTGTCCGGCCAGCGAGGAAAACAGGAAGTAGGGCAGGATGAACAGCGCCGGCGCCAGGTTGGTGTAGAGCGTGCGCTCCTCCGCGCTCACGCCCAGATAGAACAGCAGGCCGATGACGGCCTGCCGGTACACATTGTCGTTGAAGGCGCCCAGCGCCTGGACCGCGAAGAAGGGCGCGAAGCGCCGCTGTTTCAGTAAGGCAAACTGGCTGTGGCTCGACATGCGCGCTCCTTGGATGCGGCGGAGACTAGCAGACCGGCCAGGGGGTTTTGTAGGAGCGCCCGTGGGCGCCCCTACGGAACTCGTCTACTTGCGTGCGATCGCCCGCCAGCCGATGTCGTGGCGATGGAACTCGCCAGGCCAGGAAATCCCGGAGACTTCCTCGTAGGCCTTGCGTTGCGCATCCGCCACGTCATCGCCCAATGCGCACACGCACAGCACGCGGCCGCCAGAGGTCACCACGTGGTCGCCCTCCACGCGCGTGCCGGCGTGGAAGACCTTGGTCTCCGCCACGTCAGGCACGTCCCAGCTGTTGATGATGTCGCCAAGACGCGGTGTGTCCGGGTAATTCGCGGCCGCCATCACCACGCCCAGCGCGGGGCGTGGATCCCAGGTCGCCTCGACTTCGTCCAATCGCCCGTCGATCGCTGCTTCGACCAGGTCCAGCAGGTCCGACTGCAAACGCATCATCACCGGCTGGGTTTCGGGGTCGCCGAAACGCACGTTGAATTCGATCACTTTCGGCGCGCCGGACTTATCGATCATCAGCCCTGCGTAAAGGAAGCCAGTGAAGGGGATGCCGTCGGCGAGCATGCCCTGCACGGTCGGGTTCACCACTTCGCGCATCACCCGTGCATGCACTTCGGGGGTGACCACCGGCGCCGGCGAATACGCGCCCATGCCGCCGGTGTTGGGGCCGGTGTCGCCGTCGCCCACGCGTTTGTGGTCCTGCGAGGTGGCCATCGGCAGTGCAGTTTTTCCATCCACGATGCTGATGAAGCTGGCTTCCTCGCCGTCCAGGAATTCCTCGATCACCACACGCGCCCCCGCATCGCCGAACGCGTTGCCGGACAGCATGTCGGTCACGGCCGCTTCGGCTTCGGGCAACGTCATCGCCACGATCACGCCCTTGCCCGCCGCCAGGCCATCGGCCTTGACCACGATGGGCGCGCCTTTGTCGCGGACGTAGGCCAGTGCGGGCCCCAGGGCGGTGAATACCGCATAGAACGCGGTCGGAATCCCGTGCCGCGCCAGAAAATCCTTGGCGTAGGCCTTGCTGCCTTCCAGCTGCGCAGCGGCGGCGGTCGGCCCGAACACGCGCAGGCCGGCGGCGCGGAAGCGGTCCACCACGCCGGCGACCAGCGGGATCTCGGGGCCGACGACGGTGAGGGCGATCTTCGCGTTCTGCGCCAGTCCCAGCAGGCCGTCGATGTTGGTCACCGCCACATTGGCGTTACGGCATTTGGGTTCCGTCGCCGTGCCGGCATTGCCGGGGGCGACGATGACTTCGCTGACCCGCGGCGATTGCGCGAGTTTCCAGGCAAGGGCGTGTTCGCGGCCGCCGGAACCGATAACCAGAATCCTCATCTCGCCCCGACTCCCTTGGTCGTCATGACCAGCCATTCGGCTGTTGAAAACCCGGCGGGTGCCGGGACCTCAATGCATGGAACGCAAACTAGTGCCTGAAATGCCGCACACCGGTGAACACCATCGCGATGCCATGTTCGTCGGCCGCGGCGATGACCTCATTGTCGCGCATCGAGCCGCCCGGCTGGATCACCGCCCTGATCCCGGCCTGCGCCGCGGCATCGATGCCGTCGCGGAACGGGAAGAAGGCGTCCGAGGCCATCACCGAACCCGGCACCGACAGCTTCGCTTCCTCGGCTTTCAATCCCGCGATCTTGGCGCTGACCACCCGGCTCATCTGCCCGGCGCCGATGCCGATGCTGCGGTGGTCCCTGGCATAGACGATGGCATTGGACTTCACGAACTTGGCGATGCGCCAGGCGAACAGCAGATCGGCAAGCTCGGTCGGCGTCGGCGCTCGTTGCGTCACCACCTTCAATTCGGCGCCGGTCACTTCTCGGTTGTCCGCGGTCTGCATCAGCAGGCCGGAGCCCACCCGCTTCACATCGATCAGGTTGCGGCCCTCGCCGTGCGGGATGCGGATCACGCGCACGTTCGGTTTCTTCGCCGCGGCCGCGAGCGCGCCTTCCTCGTAGTCCGGCGCGATCAGCACTTCCACGAACTGGCGTTCCAGGATCACTTTCGCGGTCGCTGCGTCCAGGGTGCGATTGAAGGCGATGATGCCGCCGAAGGCCGAGGTCGGGTCGGTGGCGTAGGCCAGTTCGTAGGCATCGCCGCAGGCCGCACCTTCGGCCACGCCGCAGGGATTGGCGTGCTTGACGATGACGCAGGCCGGCTGCTCGAACTGGCGCACGCATTCCCACGCCGCATCGGCATCGGCCAGGTTGTTGTAGCTCAGCTCCTTGCCCTGCAGCGACTGGAACGTGGCCAGCGTGCCCGGCACCGGATACAGGTCGCGGTAGAACGCGGCCTGCTGGTGCGGGTTCTCGCCGTAGCGCAGGTCCGCGACCTTGATGAAGTTGCCGTTGGTCTGGCTCGGGAACATCGTGCGGCTGCCATCGTCGCTGATCGACGACAGGTAATCGCTGATGCAGGCATCGTACTGGGCGACGCGGTTGAACGCGGCCACGGACAACGCGAAGCGAGTCTTCGCCGACAGCGCCCCACCGTTCGCGTCCAGCTCCTGCACGAGGCCGGCGTATTGCGCCGGATCGGTGGCGACGGCGACGCGGGCGAAATTCTTGGCCGCCGAGCGCAGCATCGCCGGGCCGCCGATGTCGATGTTCTCGACGATCTCGTCCATCGAGCTGCGGGGATCGGCGGAAACCTTCTCGAACGGATACAGGTTCAGCACCAGCAGGTCGATCGGGGCGATGCCGTGTTCGGCCATCACCGCATCGTCGGTGCCGCTGCGTCCGAGCAGGCCGCCGTGGACCATGGGATGCAGGGTCTTGACCCTGCCATCCATCATTTCCGGGAAGCGGGTGACCTCCGAGACATCGCGCACGTCCAGGCCCGCGTCGCGCAGGGCCTTGGCGGTGCCGCCGGTGGACCATAATTCGACATCGCGCGCGACCAGCGCCCTGGCCAGTTCGACCAGGCCGGTCTTGTCGGAAACGGACAGCAGCGCCCGGCTGATCTTCACGGGAATGCCAGGCAGGAGATCGGAGGTCATGGGCAGGCGATGCAGGGAGGTGGCGGAATTATAACTTCCGCAGCGCAGCACCCACATGCGCCGATGGCGGGCAGGCGCGCAGCGCTCAGGCCAGCCCGTAATCCTTGAGTTTCTTGCGCAGGGTGGCGCGGTGGATGCCCAGCAGCGCGGCCGCCCGGCTCTGGTTGCCGTCGCAGTGGTTCAACACTTCCACGAACAGCGGGATTTCCATTTCACGCAGCACGATTTCGTAGACATCGTCCGCTCCGCAGCCGTTGAGGTCGCGCAGGTAACGGCGCACGGATTGGGCTACATGGTCGCGCAACGGCGGTTTGGGATTGCCACGAGAACTGTCATGGCGAGCGGCGGCGGCATTCACTAAGAAAATCCCCTGATGCGACTCGGTCCGGAGTTCCGTCGCGGAGCTTGCGGAATCCGACGGGGGGAGGAGTCTAGCGCGTGATCTGCGCGCGTGCATCCCATTTGTGCGCAATTTGCTTTGGTCAGCGGAAGTCGAATGTAAACGCGACTACGTTCGGGTTCGGTTCGCGCAGCCGCAGGGCGATGCGCGCGCTCTGGCCCGGCGCCAGTTCGGCCTGCGATGCGGTCGCGCCTAGGTATTCGCCCGGGGTGAATGCGCGCGCACCGAGCACGCGTCCGTCGGCATCGGACAGCGACAGCAGCAGCACTGGCCAGGGCTGCGACCAGCGCGCATCGTTGCGGAAGGTAGCCTGCACATGCAGGCCGCCAGGCGTATCGGCGATGGGACGTACATCGCGGCTGAGCATTGCGAATGCACCGGGTTGGTGCCAGGCCGGCACCGAACAACCCAGGGTGTCGCACATGCGGCTGATCAATGGCCGCCAGCTGGCGTCGGCCGCCAACCGCGCGCGGTCGGCGATCAATACCTGCGCCACCAACAACAACGACAGCGCGACCAGTGTCGCCCATTGCCAGCGGGCGGCGCGTGGGTGCGCGGGTGCGCGAGCCACTTGCCGGGTGAAGCTCGGGCCGGCCGGTGCGAGCAACAGCGTCGGCGCCGGCTGCGCTGCATCGGCGGATGGCGTCGTGTCTGGCATCACCGCCGGCTGTGCATTCATTTCGGCGATATCGCTGAGGGCCGCGATGTCGGGTTCCGCATCGGCTGCAATCGCGTCTTCGCCATCGATCTTGTTCGCGGTTCCATCGATGGCGGATTTTTCGGCCGCTGTCTTGGCGGGTTCGGTCGTTTCGTCGCCACGCAGGAGGCTGGCGAAGCTGGGTCCGGTCGGATCCGCTGCCTGGTCGGTGGGAGTGGCGGTATGCGGCTCCGTCATTTCCCGCAACACACCACCGCAACGCGCGCACATTGCAGGCGGCAGCCGTGTCTTCGGGTCGAGGGCGACCAGGTCACGGCAATGGGGGCAGGAAATGAACATGGCGCTATTCAAGCATGCCCAAGGCGATCCGGTGCAGTGGCCGGGCGATTATGCGCGGCGGCGCACGCCGTCGATGCGCATCCAGTCGCCGTCGCGGGTGGCGGCCAACTCGCCGAACCAGGCGGCATAGCGGACTAGCAGTTCATCTTCCTGGCCGTGGAGGATGCCCGACAGCGCGATGTGGCCGCCGGGCGCCACGCGCGCGGCCAGGGTTTCGGCCAACGCATCCAGCGCCGAGGCGAGGATGTTGGCCACGACGATGGGGTAGGTGGCCGGCGGCTCGTCCGCAGGCAGATGCACGGCGAGCCGATCGCCGACGCCATTGCGCTCGGCGTTGTCGAAGCTGGCGATCAGGGCCTGCGGATCGTTGTCGACGCCGACCGCGCGCGC
>JAKFDG010000222.1:0-4871 GCA_036677285.1 Pseudoxanthomonas sp. | reverse complement strand
TCCCTTCACCCGCTCCAGTTTTCCCTCCTTGCCCACGTGGCTGCGCTGTCATCGCGCGGCCGTTCCGGCGTGTCATCCTGTCGGCCAGTCTCCTGCCGTCCATGCCATGAAACTCGCCATCCTTTCCCGCAACAGCAAGCTGTATTCGACGCGGCGCCTGGTGGAAGCCGCGCGCGCGCGCGGCAACAGCGTGCGCGTGCTGGATCCCCTGCGCTGTTACATGCGCATCGCCAGCGATGGCTTCAGCATGCATTACAAGGGCAGGCCGATCACCGGCTATGACGCGGTGATCCCGCGCATCGGCGCATCGGTCACGCGCTACGGCACCGCCGTGCTGCGCCAGTTCGAACTGATGGGCAGCTTCAGCCCCAATCCTTCCGATGCCATCCTGCGCGCGCGCGACAAGCTGCGCGCCCACCAGTTGCTGGCGGCGCAAGGCATCGGCATGCCGGTCACGGTGTTCGGCGACAATCCGGACGACACGGTCGACCTGCTGTCGATGCTGGGTCCGCCTCCGCACGTGATCAAGCTCAACGAAGGCACCCAGGGCGCAGGGGTGATGCTGACCGAGAAGCCCTCGGCGTCGCGCAGCGTGGTCGAGGCCTTGCGCGGCTTGTACGCCAACTTCGTGGTGCAGGAATTCATCGCCGAAGCCCAGGGCGCGGACCTGCGTTGTTTCGTGGTCGGCGACCGGGTGGTGGCCAGCATGCGCAGGCAGGCGCCGGAAGGGGATTTTCGTTCCAACCTGCATCGCGGCGGCAGCGCCGAGCGCGCGGACGCCAGCCTGGCCGAGCAAGAGGTGGCGGTGCGTGCGGCGCACAGCCTGGGATTGGACGTGGCCGGCGTCGACCTGATCCGATCGCGGCGAGGACCCTTGGTGCTCGAAGTCAACTCCACCCCGGGCCTGGAAGGTATCGAGCAGGTGTGCGGCGAGGATGTGGCTGGCGCCATCATCGATCACATCGCGGAAAGATGCCCTATGAAGCGTTAATAATCAATGGCTTACGTATCGCATTGCCATGACTCACACGGATTTAACGTAATTTTTAACAGCGGTTTAATCGAACCAGGCGTAGCTTTGCCGGACCGCAACTCTGTGGTCTCCAAGTCAGTAGCTCTCTGGAAGACAGGATTACGGTAATCGGGACAAACCTTTGGCCCAAGCGGGTGTCTACCTGCTTGGGCCCTTTTGTTTTCGCTTCCAGGGTTGAAGCCACAAGCGCGGGAAGCTGTGCAAGAATCGCCGAGCACCGACTGGAATCCCGCTTACAGTTGGTGGCTGGGATGTTGGAACGGGATCCCGCAGTGGAAATGCGGACAATGACGAAACGGTTAGGAGTGGACCTATGTATAGATTTGCCCTGATGGCTTTGATCCTGGTTGCTTCAGCGTCTGCGCAAGCAGACACCACCAAGGGCGAAGTGGGCCTTGACGTGAACACCTCGTTTACAGAGCAGCACACCCGCATCACGACCGAAATGGCGGATGGGGAGACCTATAGCGAAATCAGCGCACAGGACCGCACTTCGGTGAAGCAGGCGCTGGACAGGATTGCAGAGGCGCTGGCCCAGGCCGGTAGCGTGGAAGCCCTCAACGCCAAGCAGAAAACGGAAGTATTCAATGACCAGGAATTGGTCAATACGATACTGACCAAAGCGGCCGAGGACAGCCGCCTGGTCTGCAAACGCGTAAAGAAAGTAGGCTCGCATCGCACGACGACGGATTGTGCGACGGTCGCCCAGCGCCGGAAATCCATCGAAAGCGCCCAAGACGAGATGCGCAAGGTTAAAGTCCCCACACTGGAAGCTAGATAAGGCGGATACAAGTGCGCATTCTCGTCATAGAAGACAACAGCGACATCGCCGCCAACCTGGGCGATTACCTGGAAGATCGTGGCCATACCGTCGACTTCGCGGCCGATGGCGTCACCGGCCTGCACCTGGCGGTGGTGCATGACTTCGATGCGATCGTGCTGGACCTGAACCTTCCGGGCATGGATGGCCTCGAAGTCTGCCGCAAGCTGCGCAACGAGGCGCGCAAGCAGACGCCGGTATTGATGCTCACCGCGCGCGACACGCTCGACAACAAGCTGGCCGGCTTCGACTCGGGCGCCGATGACTACCTGATCAAGCCGTTCGCGCTGCAGGAAGTCGAAGTCAGGCTCAATGCCTTGTCGCGAAGGGGGAAGGGCGTGCAGACGCGGGTCCTGGAGGTCGGCGAGCTGGAGTACAACCTGGATACGCTGGAAGTGCGCCGCCAGGGGAAATTGCTGCAACTCAATCCCACCGCGTTGAAGATCCTGCAGGCGCTGATGGAAGCGTCGCCGGCGGTGGTGACGCGCCAGGAACTGGAGACGCGCGTCTGGGGCGAGGAGTTGCCGGATTCGGATTCGCTGCGTGTGCACATCCACGGTTTGCGTGCGGTAGTCGACAAACCCTTCGACACGCCATTCATCCAGACCCGCCACGGAATCGGTTATCGCATCGCGGCGCCCGATGGCGGAAGCTGATCCGTCCAGGACTCCCCGGCGGCCGGCAAGGTTCCGGCGCCGGCTGCGCAGCCGCATCATCCTGTCGTTCGTGCTGCTCGGCTTCGGGCTGACCGCGCTGTTCGCTTTCGCGACCAACTGGACCCGCACCCGGGTGGAAAACCAGCTGGTCGAAGACCTGATGAACCGCAACATCAATCAGTACGCGGAACAATTCCAGCGCGACCCCGAAAATCCGCAATTCGCGGTCGACCAGATCCGCGCATTCGTCTACACGCCCGACAAGTTCGAATCGGTGCGCCTCAACCGGCCCGAATGGTATGTGTTGCCGGATGGCATCCACGGCATGGTCGGCACGGACGAAGCGGGAAATTCCCTGGCCTACAAGGTCGCGGTGCGCAAGACGCCGGGCGCCTGGTTCTTCCTTGCTTACGACATGAGCCAGGCAGTGCGCGGCGAAGAACAGTTCAACCGTGCGATCTACAGTTCGGTGGTGGTGTTCACCCTGCTCTCGCTGCTGGTCGGCTGGTGGGCGGCCTCGCGGGTGATGAGCCCGGTATCGGAGCTGGCGGCGCGCTTGCGAGCCTATCGCGGCAGCAGTGACCCCAGACCGCTCGCGCCGCACTTCCCCGAGGATGAAGTCGGTCAATTGGCCGAAGCCCTGGACGATTATTCGTCGCGCCTGACCGAGGTCGTGCAGCGCGATCGCGAGTTCAACGCCGACGTCAGCCACGAATTGCGCACGCCCCTGGCGGTGATCCGCGGCGCTACCGAGTTGCTGCTGGCAAGGCCGGACCTGGAAGACAAGGTCAGCCAGCGCCTGCAGCGCATCCAGCGCGCCGAACAGCAATGCACCGACCTGATCGGTTCCCTGTTGCTGTTGTCCCGCAACGAGCGTGGACAGGGCAATACCGATGTCGCCAAGGTGGCCGAGCAACTGCTCGATTCGCACCGCGCGCAACTGGGCGGCAAGCCGTTGGTATTGCGCATGGAGGGCGAACAGGGCCTGGTGATCGATGCGCCGGAGTCCGCGCTGTCGGTGGCGCTGGGCAACCTGATCGGCAATGCGGTGAAGTACACGCTGGAAGGCGAAGTGGTGGTGAAGTTGATGCCGGATGGGGTGGAAGTCATCGACACCGGGCCGGGGCTGAGTCCCGAAGACGCCGCGCGCCTGTTCGAACGCGGCTATCGCGGCACCCACGCCCACCATTCGCAGGGCGGTGGCATCGGCCTGTCCATCGTCATCCGGTTGTGTGACCTGTACGGCTGGCAGGTAGGGGTACGCACGAGCGAGCCGCATGGCGTTATTGCCACGTTGAAGTTCACGCCCAAGTGACCATCGTTTTGTAGAGCCGACTTGCCCGGCTGTTTTCAAGCCGAGGACGGCCGAGCAAACCCGGCCCTAAAAGTCAGATAAATTCCAGCCAACCGTGGCGGTCTTCCGTGCGGCCTTCGAACAGGCCGAAAAACAGATCCTGGAGCCGTTTCGTAACCGGCCCCGGCTTGCCATCGCCGACCGGCTTGCCGTCGACGGAACGCAGCGGCGTGATTTCAGCCGCCGTGCCGCACATCAGCAGCTCGTCACACAGGTACAGGTATTCACGCGGGAGGTCACGTTCGACCACCTCGATGCCATTGTCGCGCGCCAGGCGGATGATCGAATTGCGGGTGATGCCGGCAAGCAGCGACGCGCTCGCCGGCGTGGTATGCAGGGCGCCCTCGAACACCAGGAACAGGTTCTCGCCCGCGCCCTCGCTGAGCAGGCCGGTGGACGCCAGGGCGATGCCCTCGCCATAGCCGTGACGGCGCGCCTCGCGCGTGACCAGCTGGCCGGAGAGATAGTTGCCGCCGGCCTTGGCGCCTGCCGGCAAGGTGTTGGGCGCGAACCGCTGCCAGCTGGAGACACAGGCGTCGATGCCGTTCTCCATCCCGTCCTCGCCCAGGTAGCGGCCGAACTCCATCGCCGCGATCGCGACGTCGATGGGCGTATCCGCCGCGATGCCGACCCCGCCGTATCCGCGGAACACGATCGGGCGCAGGTAGGCCTTGCGCAGGCCGTTGACCTTGATGATCTCGCGGCAGGCGGCGTTGATTTCGTCCAGGGTGTAGGGAATCTGGATGTCGTAGATCTTGGCCGACTGGAACAGGCGCTTGTTGTGGTCATTGAGGCGGAATATCGCGGTGCCGTCCGGCGTTTCATAGGCGCGGATGCCTTCGAATACCGAGGAGCCGTAATGGATGGCGTGCGCCATCACATGCGTGGTGGCTTCCGCCCAGGGCTTGATCACGCCGTTGTGCCAGATCTTGTCGGGGAATTTCATGCGGACCTCCGAGAATCATCTTGTGGGAGCGACGTGAGTCGCGAGCTTTCAAACAAAATCGC
>JAKFDG010000221.1:0-4983 GCA_036677285.1 Pseudoxanthomonas sp. | reverse complement strand
GGCATGGCCCTGTCCGGCGACGAGCGCACCCGCCACCAGGTCGATCCCGGCGCCTTCCACGTGACCCATGTGCCGCCGCCCTATGCCTATCGCTGCCCGTTCGGCAGCGACAGCGACGCGCAGTGCGGCGAACGCGCAGCCGCATCGGTGGCCGAAGCGATCGACCGTCACGGCGCGGACACGGTGGCCGCGGTGGTGATGGAACCCGACGCCGGCACCAATGGCATCGTCGCCCCGGACAACTACTGGCCCGCCCTCCGTGCGATCACTCGCGACCGAGGCCCGCTACTGATCGCCGACGAAGTGATGAGCGGCTTCGGACGCTGCGGCGAATGGTTCGCCTGGCAGCGCCATGGCGACGAGGCCCGGCCCGACCTGATGACCCTGGCCAAGGGCCTGACCGGCGCGCACGTGCCGCTCGGCGCGGTGCTGGTATCGGCCGAGGTTGCCGCGCGCCTGGAGCACGAGATGCTGTACACCGGCCTGACCTACTGCGGGCATCCCCTCGCCTGCGCGGCCGGATTGGCGGCAGTGCGCGCCTACGAGCACCAGGACCTGATCGAACGCTCGCGCGTACTCGGCGCGGAGATGTTCGCTGCATTGAAGGCGATGCAGGCGCGCCACGCCGTGATCGGCGACGTGCGCGGCGGGCATGGCCTGTTCGCGGTGCTCGAGCTGGTCTCGGATCGCGCGCGACGCACCCCGCTGGCGCCGTGGCCGCAGATGCCGCCCGCGCTGAAAGGCCTGTTGCAGGAAGCGCTGCAACGCGGCGTGTCGTTCGCCGCGCGCGGCAACCTGATCATCCTGGCGCCACCGCTGGTGATCGGCGAAGGCGAGCTCGGCGATGCCCTGGACCTGCTCGATCGCCTGCTCGGCGAAATGGCGCATTCCTCATTGGAGCTGGCATGAACTACAAACTGACCTACGCGACCATGTTCGATCCGCCGGCGGATCTGCACGAGCGCTTCGATGCGGCGCTGGCCGAGGTCGAGGCCGGCCTGGGCGCGACCCATGCCCTGCATATCGATGGCGAAGACAGCGCGGGTGCCGGCGTGGACGTGCGCCACGGACCGATCGACCAGCGCCGGGTGCTGGGCCATTTCCCGCTGGCCGATGTCGGCCAGGCGAATCGGGCGATGGAAGCCGCGCATGCCGCGTTCCCGGCCTGGCGCTCGACCCCGGCCGCCGAACGCGTGCGCCTGCTCAAGCGTGTCGCCGTGCTGATCGAAGAACGCGTCTTCCACATCGCCGCCGCGCTGACCCTGGAAGTCGGCAAGAGCCGCATGGAGGCGCTGGGCGAGGTGCAGGAAACCGCGGATTTCTTCCGCCTCTACGCCGAGGATTTCGAAAACCACGAGGGCTTCGAACACGCCCTGCCGGACGATCCGCTGCCGGATTTCCGCTCGCGCAACCGCAGCGTGATGCGGCCGTACGGCGCGTGGGTGGTGATTGCGCCGTTCAACTTCCCGTTCGCGCTGGCCGGCGGCCCGGTCGCCGCGGCCCTGGTCACCGGCAACACGGTGGTGTTCAAGAGCGCCAGCGACACACCGTGGTCCGGACGCCTGCTGGCCGACTGCCTGCGCGACGCCGGGTTCCCGGCAGGCACGTTCAATTACCTCAACGGCAACGGCGGCGAGGTCGGGCAGGCGCTGGTCGATCATCCACATACCGCGGGCGTCACCTTCACCGGTTCGTTCGAGGTGGGCATGCGCATCTACCGCGCCATGGCCAGTGGTGCCTATCCGCGCCCGTGCATCGCCGAAATGGGCGGCAAGAACGCCTGCGTGGTCACTTCCAACGCCGACCTGGAGCGCGCCGCCACCGGCATCGTGCGCTCGGCCTTCGGCATGGGCGGGCAGAAATGCTCGGCGCTGTCGCGCGTCTACGTGGACGACGCGGTGGCCGATGCCCTGGCTGAAAAACTGCAGGCGAAGATGCTGGCCCTGCGCATCGGCGATCCCTGCCTGCGCGCGAACTGGCTGGGCCCGATCACCACTGCGAGCGGTTTTCGCAACTACGAGCGCTATGTCGCGGCGCTGGGCGAACACGGCGGGCGCGTGCTCGCCGGCGGCAAGCGCCTGTCGGTTGGCGAACTTGCGCATGGTTATTTCGTCGCCCCCACCCTGGCCGAAGCGCCGGCCGACCATCCGCTGTTCCGCGAGGAGATGTTCCTGCCGATCGTCATGCTGTGCCGCGTGCGCGATCGCGAGGAGGCGCTGCGCCTGGCCAACGATTCGCCGCTCGGCCTGACCGCCGGTTGCTATGGCGACGACGACGACCTGGCCTATTTCTTCGAGCACATCGAAGCCGGCGTCACCTACGCCAACCGACCGCAAGGCGCGACGACCGGGGCGTGGCCGGGCTACCAGCCGTTCGGCGGCTGGAAGGGTTCCGGGTCCACCGGCAAGGCCATCGCCTCGTTCTATTACCTGGCGCAATACCAGCGCGAGCAATCGCGCACGGTGGTGGAATGAACGCGCGCCGGATCTGGAAGCTGGCCGACGCGATCGAACACTTCGTCGCCGATGGCGCCAGCGTCGCGCTGGAAGGCTTCACCCACCTGATTCCGTTCGCCGCGGGCCACGAGATCATCCGCCAGCGACGCCGCGACCTGCACCTGATCCGGATGACGCCGGACCTGGTCTACGACCAGATGATCGGCATGGGGTGCGCACGCAAGCTGACTTTCTCCTGGGGCGGCAATCCCGGGGTCGGTTCGCTGCACCGCTTGCGCGACGCGGTGGAGAACCAGTGGCCGCACCGGCTTGAACTCGACGAGCACAGCCACGCCGGCATGGCCGCGGCGTACTGTGCCGGCGCGACACGGCTGCCGTTCGGCATGTTGCGAGGCTACCGGGATACCGACCTGGCCGCGCACAATCCCGCCATCCGCCAGGTGCGCTGCCCCTTCACCGAAGAGATGCTGGCGGCGGTGCCGGCGCTCAGCCCGGACGTCACCATCCTCCATGCGCAACAAGCCGATCGCCAGGGCAACGTCGCCCTCCACGGCATCGTCGGCGCGACCCGCGAGGCGGCGCTGGCGGCGAAGACGTTGCTGGTCACGGTCGAGGAAATCGTCGAACAACTGCCGCCGGCGATGAACGGCATCGTGCTGCCGTACTGGGTGGTCGGCGCGGTGGTGCACTGCCCCGGCGGCGCCTATCCGTCGTATGCGCAAGGCTACTACGCGCGCGACAACGCCTTCTACCAGCGCTGGGATGCGATCGCGCGCGAGCGCGACGGCTTCCGCGCCTGGATGCAGCGCCACGTGCTGGACGTGCGCGACCACGAAGCCTTCCTCAGCGAGATGAGGCGGCACGCCGCATGAATGACTGCACTCGCGACGAGCTGATGACGGTCGCCGCGGCGCGCCTGCTGTGGAATGGCTGCGTCTGCTTCGTCGGCATCGGCCTGCCCAGCGCGGCCTGCAACCTGGCGCGGCTGACCCATGCGCCGGACATCGTGCTGATCTACGAATCCGGCACCATCGGCACGCGGCCCGAGGTGCTGCCGCTGTCGATCGGCGACGGCGAACTGGCCGATACCGCTTCCTGCGTGGTGTCGCTACCGGAGATATTCAGCTACTACCTGCAAGCCGGGCGCGTGGATGTCGGTTTCCTCGGCGCGGCGCAGATCGACCGCCATGGCAACCTCAACAGCACGGTCATCGGTCCCTACGCTTCGCCCTCCACGCGCCTGCCCGGCGCCGGCGGTGCGCCGGAGATCGCGGCCCACGCCGGGCAGACCTTCGTGATGCTGCGGGCCACGCCGCGCAGTTTCGTCGAGCAGCTGGATTTCCGCACCAGTGCCGGCTACCTCGAGGGCAGTGGCGCACGGGCGCGCAGCGGCGCGACGGGTGGCGGCCCGCGCGTGGTGATCACCGACTTCGGCATGCTCACCCCCGATCCGGAAACCGAGGAACTGCAGTTGAGCGCCTTGTACGCAGGCGCGACCGTCGATGAGGCCCGCGCCGCAGTCGGCTGGCCGCTGCGCATGGCCGATCGCGTCGCTACCATCGCTGCGCCGGGCGCCGCAGAACTCGAGGCCCTGCGCACCCTCCAGGCGCGTACCCGCGAGTCGCATGCGCGACCCGTGCATGTCCCTATCTGACATGTCCCCTCTGATCCGTGTAGCAGGCAAGCCATGAACAACCCGCACATCAAGACCGCACTTCCGGGCCCGAAGGCACAGGCGCTGATCGCGCGCGACGCCGAGGTGATCTCGCCCTCGTATCCGCGCGACTATCCGTTCGCGATGTCGCATGGCCGCGGCACCGAGGTCTGGGACGTGGACGGCAACCGCTTCCTCGATTTCGCCGCCGGCATCGCGGTCTGCGCCACCGGCCATGCGCACCCGCAGGTGGTCGCGGCGGTGAAGGCGGCGGCCGACGACTTCCTGCACATCTCCAGCGATTACTGGCACGAACAGATGGTCGGCCTGGGCGAACGCCTGGCCCGGATCGCGCCCATGGGCGAACCGGCGATGAGCTTCCTGTGCCAGTCCGGCACCGAAGCGGTGGAAGGCGCGCTCAAGCTCGCCCGCTACGTGACAAGGCGGCCGCGCTTCATCGGTTTCCTCGGCGGCTTCCATGGGCGCACGATGGGCTCGCTGTCGTTCACTTCCAGCAAGTACACCCAGCAGCTCGGCTTCGCCCCGACCATGCCGGGCGTGACTCACGTGCCCTATCCCAATCCGTATCGCCCGCTTTTCGCCGGTGACGACCAGGGAAAAGCGGTGCTCGATTACATCCGCATGCTGTTCGAGCGCAGCGTTCCGGCGTCGGAAGTGGCGGCGATTCTGGTCGAGCCGATCCAGGGCGAAGGCGGTTATCTGGTGCCGCCGGACGGTTTCCTCGCCGGTCTGCGCGCACTGTGCGACGAGCACGGCATCCTGCTGATCTTCGATGAAGTGCAATCCGGCGTCGGCCGCACCGGCAGGATGTTCGCCAGCGAACACTGGGGCGTGGCGCCGGACATCATGACC
>JAKFDG010000220.1:0-2023 GCA_036677285.1 Pseudoxanthomonas sp. | reverse complement strand
GCGCTGCCCACGATGACCGACTGGTCCGACCACATGACCACGGCTTTCCCGGAAGTGCGCATGAAGAAGTTCCTGGAGATGCGCGGCGCCGACGGCGGTCCCTGGGGAAGGTTGTGCGCGCTGCCGGCGTTCTGGGTCGGCCTGCTCTACGACCAGACCGCGCTGGATGCGGCCTGGGACCTGGTCAAGGATTTCACCCTGGAAGAACGCAATGCCCTTCGCGATGGCGTGCCCAGGCATGCGTTGAAGCTGCCGTTCCGTGGCGGCACTTTGCGTGACCTCGCTGTAGCCGCGCTCGGGATCTCGGCGCAGGGGTTGCGGCGCCGCGCCGTGCTCAACAGCAAAGGCGCGGACGAATCGGGCTTCCTCGATCCGTTGATCGAGTTCGCCGAGGCCAACGAGACCCCGGCCGAGCGCAAGCTGGCCCTGTTCCACGGCGAATGGAACGGCGATATCGACCGCGTGTTCCGCGAGTTCGCCTACTGAGCGGGTCCGCGTTGGAGTAG
The DNA here is from genome assembly GCA_036677285.1 of Pseudoxanthomonas sp. Taxonomy (GTDB): domain Bacteria; phylum Pseudomonadota; class Gammaproteobacteria; order Xanthomonadales; family Xanthomonadaceae; genus Pseudoxanthomonas_A. The sequence continues at coordinate 1,517 of JAKFDG010000220.1, read as the reverse complement.
GCTTGGTCCCATTCCCATGGGAGCCAACCGATGCGACGATTCGCCTGTGCGTACCTGCTGCTGACCGCTTTCTTCTGTCACGCGGCGATAGCCGCCGAACGTACCGCGCTGGTCGGCGGAACCCTGGTCGATGGCACGTTGAGCGATCCGATACGCAACAGCGTGATCCTGATAGAGGGCGAGCGCATCGTCGCCGTCGGCAGCGTGGGCAGCCTGGCGGTGCCCGCCGACGCCAAGGTGATCTCCACCGAGGGCATGACCGTGCTGCCCGGCCTGTGGGACATGCACGTGCACCTGATGATCAACGGCCATGCGGATTACGTGCATTGGGACAAGACCTATCCCGCGCAATTCCGCGACGTGATCATGCCGGCCTCGGCCAAGCAGTTGCTGCTGGCGGGCGTCACCGGCGCGCGCGATCTCGGTGGGCCCCTGGAAGACAGCATCGCGGTGCGCGACGCCATCAACGACGGCAGGATCCCGGGCCCGACCCTGTTCGTGTCGGGTCCCTTCATCCAGAAGAAGCCGTACCCGGGCACCGAGCAGTTCCGCTGGGGCGTGGATTCGCCGGGCGACGCGCGCGCCAAGGTGCGGCGGATCGCCGAAGCCGGCGTGGACGTGGTCAAGCTGATCGACCAGGACCAGATGAGCGATGCGGAAATCGCCGCCATCGTCGACGAGGCGCACAAGCATGGCCTGCCCGTGGTCGCGCATGCGCACCGGCCGGAGGAAATCCGGCGCGGACTCAAGGCCGGGGTCGACTGCTTCGAGCATACCGGCCTGGGCGCGGCGCCCGAATATCCGCCCGACGTCGTCGCCGCGCTGCGCGAGCGCACCGCCAACATGTCCGCCGGCCCGCTGTTCTGGACGCCGACCATCGAGGGGCTCTTCAACTTCCCGTACACGGTGAAGAACCATGAGTTCATCGACGGCGACGAATGGCATGAAGGACTGACCCCGGAAATCGTCCAGGACATCCGCCAGTCGCTGGCGCACCCGGAACGCATCGGCTATTTCCAGCAGACCCCGCAGCGCTGGCCGACCCTGCAGCGCAAGTTCCAGCAGCTGCGCGAGAACGGCGTGGTGATGCTGATCGGCACCGATTCCGGCATCCCGATGAAGTTCCACAGCGGCAGCACCTGGAACGAGCTCGACGTATGGGTCAACAAGCTCGGCGTTCCGGCCGTCGACGCGATCCGCTCGGCGACGTACTGGCCGGCGGTGGCGATGAAGGCCGACAAGGACTACGGCACGGTGACCGAAGGCAAGTACGCCGACATCATCGCGGTCAAGGGTGATGTGCTGAAGCAGGTCGCCTTGCTGCAGCACGTGGACATCGTGGTTAAACACGGCAAGCAGGTAAAATAGGCCGAACCGCCCGCGCCGTCTCCGGGCCCCGGTAATCCATCGCAGGAGTGGTCCATGAAATCGCGTGCCGCAGTCGCCTTCGAAGCGGGCAAGCCTCTGCAGATCGTCGAGATCGACGTCGAGCCGCCGCGCGCCGGCGAAGCGCTGGT
>JAKFDG010000219.1:0-3761 GCA_036677285.1 Pseudoxanthomonas sp. | reverse complement strand
ACCTTGCCGCGATGGCGCAGCGGCAGGCCGGGCAGGTCGGATTGAAGCAGGGTAGTGGGCATGGAGCCTGGATCCGCCGGATGAAAGGGAGCAGGCCGCCTAGTTTACGGCGCGCAGGCGTTGCCGTGCCGTAAAATGCCGGCAATACCGGAACGAGGCCGCCGATGAACCGCTGGTACGGAAAACTGCTGGGTCTCATCGCCGGTGCGCTGTTGTTCCGCCCCAATCCGCTGTTCGGTGCGCTGATCGGCCTGCTGATCGGCCATGCCTTCGACCAGGACTGGTTCAAGCTCAGCCGCGAGAATCCCTACCGCGTGTTCAACCTGACCAGCGATGCCAGTGATGCGGAGGTCGACCAGGCTTATCGCCGGCTGATCACCCAATACCACCCCGACAAGATGGCCGGCGCCGCGGATGACCTGCGCCGCCAGGCCGAGAAGAAGGCCGGCGAGATCAACGCTGCCTACGACCGCATCAAGAAGCTGCGCAAGCGCTGACCTCCACTGCTGGTCCACGACGGAACTCCCCTCCATGTCCGATTGCCTCATCGCCCCGTCCATCCTCTCCGCCGATTTCGCCCGGCTGGGCGAGGAAGTGGACAACGTCATCGCCGCCGGCGCCGACTGGGTGCACTTCGACGTGATGGACAACCATTACGTGCCCAACCTGACCATCGGCCCGCTGGTGTGCAGCGCGCTGCGCCAGCACGGCGTCACCGCGCCGATCGACGTGCACCTGATGGTGCAGCCGGTGGACCGGATCGTGCCGGACTTCGCCAACGCCGGCGCCAGCCTGATCAGCTTCCACCCCGAGGCCAGCAACCACGTCCACCGCACCATCCAGCTGATCAAGTCGCATGGCTGCAAGGCGGGATTGGTGTTGAACCCGGCCACGCCGGTCGACGCGCTGGACTGGGTGCTGGAAGACCTGGACCTGGTGCTGGTGATGTCGGTGAACCCGGGGTTCGGCGGCCAGGCCTTCATTCCCTCGGCGCTGGACAAGCTGCGTGCGGTGCGCAGGAAGATCGACGCGACCGGCAAGCCGATCCGCCTGGAGATCGACGGCGGGGTCAAGGCCGACAACATCGGCGAGATCGCCGCCGCGGGCGCGGACACCTTCGTCGCCGGTTCGGCGATCTTCAACGCGCCCGACTACGCCGACGTGATCGGCCGCATGCGTGCCGCGGTGGCGAACGCGCGCGGCTAGCGGGGCAATGAAAAAGGGCGGAAGACTGCGCTCCGCCCTTCGGAATATTTGGAGGCTTATCCTGCCTCCGCCAGTCTTCCCTGCTATGGCCTTCCATTGTCCGGACTCCGTATGACAGGCGCGTGAAATCCGGCCGCCTTCACCCACGCGCTGCTAGCCTGAACTTCCCTTCACGCCCAGGCAGCGCATGCCAATTCCTCGCTGGCGCCTGATCCTCAACGGAAAATCCGCCGGCGACGACGCCCTGCGCGATGCGGTGAGCGCGATGCGTGCACGCGGCATCGCCCTCGATGTCCGCGTGACCTGGGAAGCCGGCGATGCCGAACGCTACGTCTCCGAGGCCCTCGCCGATGGCGTGGCGACCCTGGTCGCGGCCGGGGGCGATGGCACCCTGAGCGACGTTGCCACCACCCTGGCCCATCGCGACGAACCGGCCGACCGACTTCCCGCGCTGGGCCTGGTGCCGTTGGGCACCGCCAACGATTTCGCCAGCGCCGCAGGGATTCCGCTGGAGCCCTTGCCCGCGCTGGAACTGATCGCCTCCGCGCAAGCCACCGCGATCGACCTGATCAGGCTCGAGGCCGAAGACGGCGTCCATTGGTGCGCCAACCTGGCCAGCGGCGGTTTCGGCACCCAGGTGACGGTGGACACCGATGACGGCCTGAAGAAGATGCTCGGCGGTCTGGCCTACCTGATCACCGGCATTTCGAGGTTGGGCAGGATCGACCCGATCCAGGTCCGCCTGCACGGCCTCGATTTCGCCTGGGAAGGCGGGATGATCGCGCTGGGCATCGGCAACGGACGCCGCGCCGGTGGCGGACAGGCCCTGTGTCCCGATGCACTGGTCGACGATGGGTTGCTGGACCTGACCGTGGTCCCGGAGCTGTCCGGCGAGGTCGCCGCTACAGTGCGCACCCTGGTCACCGAGGGCAAGGCCGCGGCGCTCGAACGCGTGGCAGTCAGGTCGCGCCTGCCCTGGTTGGAGATCGAAGCGCCCGAGCCCCTGACCCTCAATCTGGACGGCGAGCCGGTCGGGTCGCGGCAGTTCCGCATCGACTGCGTCCCCGGGCGGGTGCGCATGCACCTGCCGGCGGACTGTCCGCTGCTCTTGAAGGGTGCTCGACCCCAATGAATTGACGCTTGAGCCAAAAAGGTCGGAGCCCGAACCAAAAAGGCTGACGCTCGAGCCTCGAAGGTTGGTGCTCCAAGCAAAAAGGCTGACGCTCGAACCTCGAAGGTTGGAACCCCAAGCAAAAAGGTTGGCGTTCGAACCTAGAAGGTTGGAGCTCCAATCAAGAAGGCCGACGCTCGAACCTCAAAGGTTGGAGCGCGAAGCAAAAAACCTGACGCTCGAGCCTCTGAGTCTGGAGCGCGACCCTCAGAGCCTGAGCCTAGGGTAAAGTAGGCCCATGTCCGGTCAGACGCTCCCGCAGTTTCTTCCTTCCGCTCGCCGGCCCTGGCGATGGTGGTCCCTTGCCGTCGCCCGCCATGCCCACGATTCCCGGAAGGAAGCCCGTCTTGATCACCCCAGAGCAGTTCCAGCGCTACGCCGCTGAAGGCCACACGCGCATACCTGTTGTCCGCGAAGTACTGTCCGACCTGGACACGCCGCTTTCGGTCTACCTGAAGCTCGCCGACGCCCCGCACACCTACCTGCTGGAATCGGTGGAAGGCGGCGAACGCTTCGGTCGCTATTCCATCATCGGCCTGCCGGCCAAACGCGTGATCACCTTTCGCGGCCACACCATGGAAATCCGCGATGACGGCGTGGTGACGGAGACCCGCGAGGTCGCCGATCCCTTCGCCGAAGTCGAAGCCCTGCGCGCCTCGCACTCGGTGCCGAAACTCGAAGGCCTGCCCGGCTTCACCGGCGGCCTGGTGGGCTGGTTCGGATTCGAGTGCATCGGCTACATCGAGCCGCGCCTGGCCGGTGGCGACAAGCCTGACGAGCTCGACACGCCTGATATCCTGCTGATGCTGTCGGAAGAAGTAGCGGTGTTCGACAACCTCAAGGGTCGGTTGTACCTGATCGTGCACGCCGATCCGCGCGAGGAAAATGCCTGGGACAACGCGCAGGCGCGGCTGGATGCGCTGACGCAGAAGCTGCGCCAGCCGGGTTCCTATCCCGCGCCGATCACCCGCGACGTGCTGGACGAAAGCCATTTCGTTTCCGGCTTCACCCACGACGGATTCATCGCCGCGGTGGAGAAGTCGAAGGAATACATCCGCGCCGGCGACATCTTCCAGGTGGTGCTGTCACAGCGGCTGAGCGTGCCGTTCAGTGCGCGGCCGGTGGATGTGTACCGGGCGTTGCGCGCGCTGAATCCGTCGCCGTACATGTATTTCCTGGACGTCGGCGATGTGCAGGTAGTGGGTTCTTCGCCGGAAATCCTGGTGCGACTCGAAAACAACGAAGTCACCGTGCGTCCGATCGCCGGCACGCGACCGCGCGGCAAGACGCATGACGAAGACCTGGCGCTGGAAGCGGAGCTGCTGGCCGACCCGAAGGAGCGCGCCGAGCATCTGATGCTGATCGACCTGGGCCGCAACGATGC
>JAKFDG010000218.1:0-3609 GCA_036677285.1 Pseudoxanthomonas sp. | reverse complement strand
TCGTCGGTCCATTCGATGGGCTCGAGCAGCGTCTGTCGCCCGAGCGTCCGGAAGCCGTTCTCGTAGCCGTGGTAAATCATCCACCAGTCGCCCGCCGGTCCTTCCACGAGCGAAGCATGTCCACGCGACCACCACGGCTCATCGGCAGACTGCGTACGGACCAGTGGATTGTGCGGGCAGTGTTCCCAGGGACCATGGATCGATCTGGAGCGCGCCGCGATCACCATGTGTCCGGTCGGAGGGCCGGCAGTACCGCCTACTGCAGTAACCAGATAGAACCATTCGCCATGCCGCAGGAGTTTCGGGCCTTCCGGGGCGAAGTTCTCCACGATCCAATCGTCGGGATACCGCCAGGGGCTGTAGGCCGGTTCCAGCACGCCATCGGTTGCGAGGCCGTTATCGGTCAGGCGGATCTTGCGGACGCCGTTGACGAACAGATAGCGCTTGCCGTCCTCTCCCACGACATGGCCGGGGTCGATGCAGCCGTGGATCTTCAGGTCGATGGGGTCGCTCCACGGTCCGTGGATGTCGTCAGCCCAGATCGCATAGATCGACCAGCCCTTTTCCTCGGGGTCGGCCGGGATATAAATGAAGTAGCGATCGCCGTGCTTGCACAGATCGACCGCCCAGACCACGCCGAGCGATTTGGAAAGGGCTGCCGTGAGCGGTGTCCAGTTCACCAGATCCGTGGAATGCCAGATCACCAGACCCGGATACGAATAAAAGGACGAGAACGTCATGTAGTAGTCGTCACCGTCCTTCATGACGGTGGGATCCGGGTGGTCGCCGGCGATGATCGGGTTCAGATAGGTACCGTCCCCCAGATCGGCCTTGCGCTGGCCCTCGACGCCGGTTCCCCACTGCGGGACAGACTTACCGTCTGCTTCGCTGCAGACGCGTTCCGCTCCCCGGGCGAAGGGCGCGGATACGGCGCCCGCCAATAGCATCTTGAAGGCATCGCGACGGGTGGTGTTCATCGTCTTGCTCTTCAGTGCGAATCGCGCGGCACGTCGGCACCGCTGCCGCCGACCAGGATGTCCAGGTCCGCGCCCAGGTGCGCTTGTTGCACGTGGTCGGCATAGAGCTTGGCCCAACCACGGGTAGGTGCGGGGGGCGGCGTCCACTGCGCACGGCGCACGGCGAGCTCCTCGTCCGACACCTCCAGGTGAAGGCGGCGCCCCGGCACGTCGAGTTCGATGATGTCGCCGTCGCGGACCAAGGCCAGGGTGCCGCCGGCGGCTGCCTCGGGCGAGGTGTGCAGGACCACGGTGCCGTAGGCGGTGCCGCTCATGCGTGCGTCGGAAATGCGCACCATGTCGGTGATGCCTTTGCGCAGCAGCTTGGGGGGCAGCGGCATGTTGCCGACCTCGGCCATGCCCGGATAACCGCGCGGGCCGCAATTCTTCAGCACCATGATGCTGTTCTCATCGATCTCCAGCGCCTCGTCATCGATACGCGCCTTGAAGTCCTCGATGTTCTCGAACACCACCGCGGGACCGCGATGGCGCAGCAGTGCCGGCGACGCGGCCGACGGCTTGATCACCGCGCCGTCAGGAGACAGGTTCCCGCGTAAGACGGCGATGCCGGCCTCCAGTCGGATCGGATCGGCCAGGGGCCGGATCACTTCGTTATTCCAGCACGGCGCATCGGCGATGTTCTCGCCCAGGGTCTGGCCGTTGACGGTCAGGCAATCCAGGTGCAGGTGGTCGACGATCTCGCGCAGCAGCGCGGGCAGGCCACCGGCGTAGAAGAAATCCTCCATCAGGAACTGGCCGGACGGCTTGAGGTTGAGCAGGCACGGCAGCTTGGAACCGAACTCGTCCCAGTCGTCGAGCGTGAGCGGTACGCCGATGCGGCCGGCCAGGGCGAGCAGGTGGATCACCGCATTGGTCGATCCGCCGATCGCGGCGTTGGTCTTGATCGCGTTCTCGAAGGCGCTGCGGGTCAGCACCTTGGACATGCGCAGATCTTCGCGCACCATCTCCACGATGCGGCGTCCGGTGAGCTGGGCCAGGCGCGAGCGGCGCGAATCCACTGCAGGGATGGCGGCGTTGTCGGGCAACGACATGCCCAGTACCTCGACCATGCTGGCCATGGTCGAAGCCGTGCCCATGGTCATGCAACTGCCTCTGGAGCGCTGCATGCAGGCCTCTGCCTCGATGAACTCCTCCTGCGTCAGCGTGCCGGCGCGAACCATCTCCGACATGTGGATCACGCCGGTGCCGGAGCCGATCTGCTTGCCGCGCCAGTTGCCCGACAGCGAGGGACCACCGGACAAACCGATGGTAGGCAGATCGACGCTGGCTGCGCCCATCAGCAAGGCAGGCGTGGTCTTGTCGCAGCCCATCAGCAGCACGACGCCGTCGATCGGGTTGCCGCGGATCGATTCCTCCACGTCCATGCTGACCAGGTTACGGAACAGCATGGCGGTGGGCAGAATCTGGGTTTCGCCCAGCGACATCACCGGAAATTCCAGCGGAAAGCCGCCGGCTTCATACACGCCGCGTTTTACGAACTCGGCCAGTTCGCGGAAATGACCATTGCATGGGGTCAGTTCCGACCACGTGTTGCAGATGCCGATGACCGGACGGCCATCGAACATGTCATGCGGGTTGCCGGCGCTCTTCAGCCAGCTGCGGTAATAGAACCCTTGCTTGCCTTCGCGCCCGAACCAGGACTGGCTGCGCAGCTGCGGTTTTTTGGGAGAACCCATGCAGGCGGCATTCCTTAGGCTGGACCGTTAATTGACCTGGGCCGACCCCTTGGCCGATCAGGCGACGCTTTACGGTTGCGATGCTACCGGGCATATTCATGCTAGAAAAATAACAAATCACAGCTAATCAATATCTATTTGTATATAGATCATCCCACTCCAAACATTTCACCACGAGGCGAAACATGAGTGCAGAAACAAACCCTGTCCTAGCAGTGCGGGGAAGTGGCGTAGGGGAGGGTGCGAGCTATCCGGAGCTGGCGGGCCGGCCGGTCTTTATCACCGGCGGCGGATCGGGGATCGGGGAATCACTGGTGGAGGGTTTTGCCCGCCAGGGTGCGCCGGTAGCGTTCGTCGATATCGATGAAGCCGCCAGCCGCGCATTGGCCGAACGTTTGCAGGAACAAGGACTGGCGTCGCCCTGGTGGCGTTGCGTCGACGTGACCGATGTCGACGCGTTGCGTCAGGCGGTGCAGGACGGCGCGAGCGCACTGGGCGATTTCCATACCTTGGTCAACAACGTGGGCAGCGATGATCGCCACCGTCTCGAAGAGGTGACGCCCGACTACTGGAACCAGCGAGTAGCGATCAACCAGCGCGCGGCGTTCTTCGCCATCCAGGCCGCAGTGCCAGGCATGCGCCGGCGTGGCAGCGGTGCGATCATCAATCTCGGCTCTACCGGCTGGCAGAGCAAGACCGGTGGCTATCCGGTGTATGCCACCGCCAAGTCCTCGGTGAATGGACTGACACGTGGCCTGGCCCGCGAGCTTGGTGCCGACCGCATCCGCATCAACGTGCTGACTCCGGGCTGGGTCATGACCGAGCGCCAGGTGACCCTGTGGCTGGATGCGGCCAGCGAGCGCGACCTGCTGCGCAACCAATGCCTGCCGGACAAG
>JAKFDG010000217.1:0-6747 GCA_036677285.1 Pseudoxanthomonas sp. | reverse complement strand
ATCCATTCCCTCGTCGATCAGGTTGACCGGCCTTTCCAGCAGATGCATGCGCACGCTGACGGTCGGATATTCCGCCATGAATGCGTCGACGATCGGACGCAACAGCTCCACGCCGGCGAATACGGTCGAGGTAATCGTCAACGTACCGCGAGGCACCGATCGCTCGCCCGCCGCCTGCCGGTCCGCCTCCTCCATGTCCGCCAGGATCTTTCGGCAGGCAACGGCATAGCGCTCTCCCGCTTCGCTCAGCTTGATGGAGCGCGTGGTCCGGTGCAGCAACGGCACGCCCACGTGCGCTTCAAGGAAGGAGACGGCCCTGCTCACTGCCGCGGCCGATCGGCCGGTCTTGCGGCTGGCGCCCGCGAGGCTGCCTTCATCGAGTGCCGCGATGAAGACCTTCATGGCGTCAATGCGGTCCATAAGCAGCACCATCCCTATCGGGAAACGATTGCGGATTGCAGGCCTGATCCGGCATCGATTTGACCACCACGACGAGGGCCGCGTCGATAGCCACCGCCGTGGCGCGACCAGGAGTCCTGATCGTCGTAATGCGGACCGATGGATGCTGGTCAGTTGGCGGCGGACCGGGCCTCAGCCAACTCTTCTGTCAGCGCTTGCATCAAGGCCTGGGTGGACATGGCGCAGACCAGCGGCGCACCCTGGCCTGCCCAATGCGCACCATAGCCACTCTGCCCGACGGCTTTGGCGACCGCATGGAGCGCCTTGCCGGCATCGTAGGCAATCGGATAGTCCGGAATGACGTCATCCGCTACGGTACTGCCCCAGCGCGTGAAGTCATTGGCCAGGCCGCGCGCGGGACGACCGGAAATTGCGCGGGTCATGACCGTGTGATGCGCGGCGGGTCCGAAGAGTCGTTCGCGATATCCCGCATCCGCCAGTGATTCGCCGGTGGCAACGAACGCCGTGCCGAGCTGCGCACCGCCTGCTCCCAGCGCCAATGCAGCGGCAATGCCCGCACCATCCATGATCCCGCCCGCGGCAACAACGGGGAGACCTGTTTCTTTCACCAAGATACGAGTCAGGGCCATGGTTCCGAGGCGACTGTCTTCGGCGTCGGGATCGAATACACCCCGATGGCCTCCGGCTTCATAGCCTTGGGCGACGATCGCGTCGAGGCCGGCAGCCTCGATGGATTGGGCTTCCTCCAGGTTGGTGGCCGTCGCCAGCAGCACGATGCCGGCATCACGCAGGGCGCTGATCTGCTCCCGGCGTGGCAGGCCGAAGTGGAAGCTGACGACTTGCGGTCTTTCCTCGATGAGCATGGCCAGCATGTCGTCGTCGGCGAGGAACGACGTATAGATCTCGCGCAGTTCAATCGGGGCGTTAGCTCGCCAGCGGGCAAACTCTGGTCCAAGGCGCTCCAGCCACGCAGCTTCCTTCTGCCTGTCCGCCATGGCCGGTCGATGCACGAATAGGTTCACGTTGAGCGGGCCGCTGCTCAAACCCCTGACTTCGCCGATCGCCGCCCGGGCCTGGACCGCGGTCATGGCTCCAACTCCGAGTGAACCCAGGCCACCTGCGTTGGCCACGGCTGCCGCCATCGCAGGTGACGATACCCCCGCCATCGGCGCCTGGATGATGGGCACCTGGAGACCCAGCAGGTCGAGCAGATGCGAAGAGCGGCTACCCGGCATGGCTTGCACCTCCTGCAACGCGTTGGCGGCAGAACACCGCCTCGACCTTCCGCCCTATTGTGCCAGCACGTGGCTGGTCGTGACCTCGGCTACCCGCTTGCCGGGCGGATCACTTACGGCCGTGCGCACCACGCTGACCGGTCGGCCCGGATTCCGCGTCCAGTTCCTGCAGTGCTGACTGTTGGCGCCGACCGCCCGCGCGACAGTGGTGGGCCACGCGCTGCTGCGCAAGAGTGGTCAGCCCGGCTCGTGCGGCGGCGCCCGATGGAAATGCCCGCGGTACTGCGCGGGCGTGGCTAATCGCCCAAATTTGGACCCCTGCGGCTTACTCGCCGAGCAGAACCTGCTATTCGGATAACAGCCATGGGCTAGCGGCCTTTCACGATCCCGCTGTCCTAGTCCCGCATGAAATGGCAGCTGTATCCGCCCGGGTGCTTGCGCAGATAGTCCTGGTGATAGGCCTCGGCGCTGTACCAGGTGGAGGCCGGCTCGATGGAGGTCTTGATCGGCTGCTTCCATTTGCCTGACGCTTCGACGCGCGCTATTACATGCTCCGCCGTTATCTTCTGTTCGGGGGTCTGCGGGAAAATCGCGGACCGGTACTGGGTTCCCACGTCGTTGCCCTGGCGGTTGAGCGTGGTCGGGTCATGCAGCTTGAAGAACCACTTTTCCAGAAGATCCTCATAGCTGATTACGGCCGGATCGAAGGTCACCCGGATCGCCTCCGCATGCCCGGACTTGCTGTCGTGCGTGTCGTCGTAGGTCGGATTCTCCAGCCAACCGCCTGTATACCCCACCTCGGTATCCAGGACTCCGGGGACCTCGCGCAGGATCTCCTCCACGCCCCAGAAGCAGCCCCCCGCAAGGACTGCGCGTTCAGTAGTAATGGTCATCATGTACCTCCTTTGAGTTCGATCGACCCGGCCCAGGATATGGATCAGGATCAGGATCAGGATCAGGCCGATTTTTGCAGGATTGTGCGCTATAGCAAGACCTCGGCTTTCTTTCGGCGCAATCAGGAAAACCCCGCGGGGCAGCAACGAACGTCGCCGATATCATGCGCTATGGCGGGGGCGCGGGGACAAGCGGCGAGCGCTTACTCCTTGACGTCGTGGAACAGGCCGCTCGGCAATTCCTTGCCATTGGCGTTGTAGGCAGCCTTGACGCTGTCGTACGACTCCTTCTCGGAGATGTAGCCATCGCCGTTCACATCCTTCTTCGCGAAGACGGCGGCGCCCTTCGGCACCACGGCGAGGAACTCGGCACGCGAGACCAGTGCGTCGTTGTCCGTGTCGGTCGCGGCGAAGCGGGCGTCGCCGCACTGGCCTTCGCCGCACTTCCCTTCGGCGGTTTTCTTTGCCGCGGACTTTTTGGCCGCCGGCTTGGCTTCGGTGGCACCGCACTTGCCTTCGCCGCACTTGCCTTCAGCGGTGGCATGGGCGGCGGCGAGCATGTAGCCCTGGGCAAGCGGCTGCACTGCAAATGCAGAGCTGCTGAGGACGAGACCGACCAGGGCGACACCGAGGGTGCCGGCGGTGGTGTTACGGGTGTTGTTACGGGACATTGTTGTTACTCCAGGGAGGGGTGCGGCATGGCCGCGGGGGATGCGCCGCGGATGCGGCGCAATCAGAAATAAACGGAAGGAACTGGAACGTTCAGCACGTCACGGTGCGACCAGGCGATCAGGGCAAGGCCGGTGATGGCCAGCGCGCCACCCAACCAGGGCAGCAGCAGCGACAAGGTCCCGCCGATCGCAAACAGCACGACGCCCCAGGCGGAACTGTCGGCGGTCGCGGCAACAGCTGGTGTACGGCGCTTTCCGACCAGGCGGTCGAGACTGAAACGCCCGGCACCGCCCAGCATCAGCGGCAGCAGCATCACCAAATAGATCAGCGGCAGCTTGTAATTGCCGAAACCGTCGTTGCTGATGGCGTAGCCCTGCCACAACTCACTCAGGCTCGACCAGTCTGCCGGCCAATGCACGGCGTAGATCGCCACCACCGTAAGCACCCACAGGGCAGCGGCAACGTAGCGGGTACCCAGACCCATCAGCAGCGCGAGGCCACCAGCCAGTTCCAGCCAGGTGGCCAAAGTCCAGTTGAGGTTCGGACCAAGCAGTGAGAACGGCAGCGGGAACTTGTCACCGAGGTCGGCGAACCAGTTCTGTCCCTGCAGTTTCTCGCGGCCGGCCTCGAAGAACTCCCAGGCCAGCAGGACGCGCAGGCCCAGCGGGGTCAGCCATTGGCCTACGCCATCGACGCGTGACATGAACGGTAGATTCCGTGCGGTGTTATGGGGTGTGGACATTTCCATCTCCTCGGCGTTGGGCCGTGTTTTTCGGTGACGCCATTTCGCGGCCGCGAGGTATCGCGGCTGTGTCGGCCGACCCATCGATTTGTAGGGAACCTTGGCTTCCGATGCGCTGGTTACATTCGGATACAAGGCGGACCGGGTCAGTCGTAGAACGCGGCGATCTGGTGCACGCAAGGTGCACGCGATGGCAGAAGCGGCGACGTCTGCAAATCCGATCGCGCACTTGACCCCCGTGCCTGGCAGGCTGGCAGTGCGCGCAAGCGGAGGCCGCGCGAAAGCAGATGTCCGATACCCAGGCCTTGCGACGCGGCCTCGAGTGGCGCCTCGGCCGTGTTGGCCGCGATTGGACCTCGGAACGTGACCATCGTAGTCAGGCCAGTCATGCCCTGCCCCCCCAGGGCCGGCCCCAGCCCGATGGACTCCAAGACAATGCAGTCATGGTCGACCCGATCGGCGGCGACACAGGGGATCGCTTCTGGGCGCAAGGTATTTCGCACCGGCACGCACGCGCCAAACCGCTGGTGGAAGGCCGATTCCGTCCGGACCTGTATCCGCAAGGGCGCTGGATACACACGCATACATATTGGCGGGCGCCCCGACACATGCGAGGTACATCCGAAGCGTCTCATGGCGTACCGAACACAGGAGACCGAAATGAAGAACAAGCACATCCTCGTCGCTGCATCGTTGGCCGTGTTGGCGGGTGCGAGCCTGCTGGCGGCGAATGCCCAACAGTCCGGCATCGGACGCCATGAAGCCCTGCGGCACGACCTGGACGTGGCCGGGCGCGAAGTGGTCCAGGTGCGGGTGGACTTCGCACCGGGAGCTGCCTTCGGCATGCATACCCACCCGGGCGTCGAGGTGGCCTACGTGCTGGAGGGCTCGCTGCAGTACTCGTTCGAGGACAAGCCACCAGTAACCCTGAAAGCCGGCGAATCGCTGTACATCCCGGCCGGGACGCCGCACGCGGCGCATAACGCCGGCAGCATCCAGGCCGCGGAACTGGCCACGTACCTGGTCGAGAAAGGAAAGCCGATCGTGATGCTGCGCCCAGCGGCGCATTGAGCGATCCGCAGTTGCCAGAACCGACGCGCATCGCATGACCCTCTCACCATAAGAATCGTCCTATTGAAGTTGCGCCGAACGGCGCATCAAGCATCCCAAGAGGAATCCATGAACACGCAAATGAAACGAAAGATCGCCTTCGCCCTTGCCATGGGCATTGTGACGACGGGGATCATCTCGTTCGTCCTTCTCGCTCTCAATCTTGGCTTCTCGAAGGGGTTCGCCCTGACCTGGCTGCGCTCCTGGGGCATCGGCTATGTGATCGTCATCCCCGCCATCCTCCTGGTCGGTCCGCGCCTGCAAGCGCAGGTCGATCGCCTGATTCGCTGAGTCGCCGGGCATACACCGAGGTTACCGACATGTCCAAGCCATCACTGCAGAAGCTGTTCGCAGCCGCTCTCGTGCTCGGCGCTGCGCTTGCGTCGGGATGCGCCCATCACCCCGATGGGCAAGAGCACCAAGCCGATATCGGATTCATCGAGATCGACAAGGACATCACGCTCAGAAGAATGGTCGTGCACAACCCGAGTCCGAAGGGGGCCGTCCTCCTGTTGCATGGATTTCCGGAGACCGTGTACGCCTGGAAGGACATTTCCCTGGCGCTTGGCGACAACTACGAAGTCCACGCCATCGACTGGCCGGGCTACGGTCTTTCATCGAGGCCGACGATCGAAAAGTTTTCCTATGCGCCGAAAGACTACGCACGCGTCCTGAAGGACTACATTGGAAAAGCAGGCATCGACACGTCGAAGCTCACGATCTACGCAACGGATATCGGTGCGTTGCCAGCGCTTCTCCTGGCCCTGGAAGAGCCCGGCATCGCCAGGACGATCATCGTTGGCGACTTCGCCCCGTTCAACCGTCCCCATTACATGTACGAGAGCCTGCAAAGCCTGAAGTCGGGATCTTCATCCGACCAGACCCGCATTCAAATGAATAAGAATCGCGAGGAGATTCTCAAAAACACCTTCACACGAGGTTTGCCCAAGGAAGCGCAGTTCGAAGTCTCTCCCAAATTCAAGGACGACATGTCCCGCGGATGGAGCCAGGGCGGGATGACGTCTGCGGATGCCTTCTATCACTACTACTCCCACTTCACGCGGGACCAGGAATATTTCGAATCGAACCTGGCCCGGCTCACAACTCCGGTGAAAGTGGTTTGGGGTGAGAAAGACCTCTACATCAACAAGGAAATGGGTATCGAGTTCGCCGAGAAAGCCGACGCAGAACTCATCCTTCTTCCCGGCATCGGGCACTACCCGCACCTGCAAGACCCCAAACAGGCCATCGAAGAGATCCACGCCTCGTTCCGCTGAGTGCGCAAGGCCTGCGCCTTGGAACCTCGTGACTCTCCAACGCCTCCCATCCTGTCGCCGGCCGTGCGCCATCACCGGACGACATTCACCCCTAATGGCGACAACTCCCCCAACCAATAATAGGTTTCCATCATGATCAACCGCATCGAAAAAGTTGTTTACACCGGCAAGACCCACACCACTGGCGGCCGCACCGGCAAGTCCCGCAGCTCGGACGACCGCCTGGTCATCGACCTCTCCCCCCCCGGCAGCAACGGCCCAGGCACCAACCCCGAGCAGCTTTTCGCCGCGGGCTGGTCTGCCTGCTTCCTCAGCGCCATCGGCAAGGCGGCGCAAGCGGCCAAGGTCAAGCTTCCTGCGGATGCCGCCGTCGATGCCGAAGTGGACCTGGGCCTGAC
>JAKFDG010000216.1:0-5029 GCA_036677285.1 Pseudoxanthomonas sp. | reverse complement strand
CCGCACCCGCGGCATCCCCGAATCGCAGGTGGTCAGCGACGTGATGCTCAAGCCCATGCCCAAGGGCGTGTTCATCGAATACGACGAACTGGCCGGCACCACCGCCTTCCTGATGTCGCACGCTGCGCGCAACATCACCGGCCACACCCTCGAGATCGACGGCGGCTGGACCGTGCAGTAACACGGCCGCGCCGCCATGCCCTCTCTGCTGATCGCCGACGACCACCCGCTGTTCCGCGCCGCGTTGCGCGGGGCTGCCGCCGACGCCGTCGCCGACCTTCAGGTGCAGGAAGCCGACTCGCTCGACGGCGTGCTCGCCGCGCTCGACGCCGAACCCGGCATCGACCTGGTGCTGCTGGACCTGCACATGCCCGGCAACCACGGCCTTGCCGGCCTGGCCGCGATCCGTGCGCAGCATCCGGGCGTTGCGGTGGTGGTGGTGTCCGCGAACGACGACCCGCGCGTGATCCGCCGCGCGCTGGACCACGGCGCCGCCGGTTACCTGCCCAAGAGCACCGGGCTGGAAGACCTGCGCGAGGCGATCCGCGCCGTGCTGGGACTGCAGCAATGGCTGCCGCCCGCCCTGCGCACGGTCGTGGGCAGCGCTAAATCACTGCCCGGTGACGCCGCCCTTGCGTCCCGCCTGGCTAGCTTATCGCCGCAACAGTTCCGCGTACTTGTACTGGTGGCGGAAGGCCTGCTCAACAAGCAGATCGCCGACCGGCTCGGCGTGCAGGAGCGGACCGTGAAGGCGCACCTGACGGCGATCTTCGAGCGGCTGGGGGTCCGGAACCGGACGCAGGCCAGCGTGGTGTTGCGGGAGTTGGAATTGAGCGATCCGGCCAAGCAGATTTAGCTACTGCAATGACCGCAATCGACCAAATGCGGCCAATGGTGAGCTTTCAATCTGCTTCGTCCTAAAGGTCCAGTCCTAATCACATACCAGCACGCTCTATTGCCTAATCGTGCGCCTCAGAGGACCGCGTTGGCACTGGAGTGCAAGTTCTCATGCGTGATGAGAACGACGGGACCGAAACGCCGACGGGCTGGTTCGAGGACGCGAAAATTCCCAAGATAGAGAGTCCCGACAAGCGCGTTCTTTCGATCATCCGGCGGCACGCCGAGGCTGTTCGCTAACGCCGCACTAGCTCGTATGCTTGGTTCCCGGGGAATTGGGGGCGGGGACATGGCGATTTATGAAGAAGTGCTGGCGTGGGCGGACAGGCTGCCGCCGTGGCGTCAGGACGCACTGCGGCGCCTGTGCGTTCAGGGAGAATGGGACGATGCCGATCTTGGCGAGATTCTCGATCTTGCCAAGCAGTACCACGGAATCGGTAGCGCTCTAGACCCTGCGCCGCAGCCGATCCCGTTCGCCAAGGATCACTTTCCCGCCGAGGCGAACCAAGACGAGACCGTGGCGCTCACGTCCCTGCATACGCTGATCAATGTCGGGAAAATTCCCAACGACCAAACCCTGGAGTTCCAGTCGCAGGGTCTCACCATCGCGTACGGCGGCAACGGCACCGGTAAGTCCGGCTATGCGCGCGTGCTGAAGCAGGCGTGTCATGCCAGGAGTCCCGGCACCGTCTATGCCAATGCCTACGACCCGAACTTCCCGCAGCTCACGCCGAGCGCCACCATCACCTTCGAGCGAGACGGCGCCCCAGATCACGCGCTCTGGAGCGGTCAACGCGGCCACGTCTCGCGGCCCGAACTCCGGGGCATCTCCGTCTTCGACGGCGACTGCGCGCGCCACTATCTTCAGACAAGGGAGGCGGCCACCTTCCAGCCGGTCGCCCTGACCTATCTTCAGCAGCTAGCCAACGGCCTCGCCCAGGCGCTGCGTCCGCGGCTTCAGGCGGAGATCACCGGGCTCGCAGTTGATGTCACGCCGTTCAACGTCATTCCCGCCGACACCGAAGCGGGCCGGGGCGTGCATCCGATCAGCGCCACAACTGACCTGGAGCGGGCGCGCGAACTTGCCGCGCTCACCGCAGACGAGCAAGCGGAGCTTGCACGCCTGCCGCAGGAGATCAGCGAAGCGGATCCCACGACCAAGGCGACGCTGATAGACAACGCCGCGATGAAGGTCGACGAGTTGGTCGACGCCATCGGCACCGCCGCCAGCGTCGTGTCCGACGATGCGATCGACGCCGCGCAGTCGGCGAATCGAAGACTGCTGGATGCCGAGGCGGCTGAGCGGACCGCCTCGGCCCTGTTACAAGCCGAAGATGCCACCCCCCTGCTTCCCGGAACGGGTCAAGGACCTTGGGCGCTCCTGTTTAACGCCGCGCGCGAGTATTCAACCGGCGCGGCGTATCCGGAACAAGCCTTCCCGGTCACCGGCGAAGGCGCGCAATGCTTGCTCTGCCAGCAGGAGCTGACGCCGGAAGCAAAGGATCGCTTGCAGCGCTTCGATCGCTATGTCCAAGACACAGCATCCGAAGCTGCCCAGGCTGCGCGCAACGCCTGGCAAGAGCTCGTGCGCTATGTTGGGCAGGCGCCGGTCACGTTTATCGTCTCCCAAGTCATGTCTGACAGCTTGCGCGGGCGCATTGAGACGCTGCCGGACGATATCCGGATCTTCCAGGAAGACTTGCTCTCCCGGCTCCAGTGGCTCAGAACTGCGGTGGCGAACGGTGAATGGCAGGACAGACCGACATACCGCGGCGCGAATCCGATCGCTTCGATTCGCCAGATCGGGGACAACTTGCGCGCCGAGGCGACGGCCTTGCGCGCAAACCTCGACGCGGCAGCCCTGGCGGCGAAGCGGCTTCGCCTGAAGGAACTGGACGCGCGGCGACTGCTGTCGGAACACATCGACAGCATTGCCCAGGTGGTCGGCAAACTTAGGCACAAGGCGAAGCTTCAGAAGTGCCTTGAGGATATCGGCAACACACGCCCGATTAGCCTGTTCGCAGGCCAGCTGGCCAAGACCTACATCAGCGAAGCGCTGGCCGGCACGATGAACGATGAGCTCCGGAAGCTGGATCTCTACCATATTCGCGGCGGGGTCAGTTCAACCGGCGACGTGGGATCGGTGCGTCTCGGCATTCTCCTTCCCGACAGCCGCCTAGACCCGCACCTCGTGCTCAGCGAGGCCGAGCAGCGCATGTGCGCGCTCGCGTACTTCTTCGCTGAACTCCAGCAATCGGGATCCACGTCCGGAATCGTATTCGACGACCCGGTGTCGAGCCTCGACCACAACCACCGAACCGCCGTGGCGAGAAGGATCGTCGAGGAATCCGCCGTCCGGCAAGTCATCGTCTTCACCCACGACGCGGTGTTCTTCGGGGAACTGAACACGCTTTGCGGGGACGCCGGGCTGGCGCCCAGCGTGAAATCGATCAGCTATCGCGCCGAAGGCCCCGGATACATCGACGCAGGATTGCCTTACGACATGCGGCGACACCGCGAGCGCATCTCGCAACATCGCGCCGATCACCAGCGGATCGTCGCCAACTTCAACAACCCACCGGGAGACAACGAACGGCTTGCGATCCGCAACGCTTACGACGACCTTCGGGTGACGATTGAGGTCGGAATCGAAGACACGATTCTCAATGAGACCGTCGTGAGGTTCCGCGACAACATCTCGGTCGGCCGACTCGACGGCGTGACGATCGTCCAGGATACGGAGTACCGCGAGGTTCAACGTCTGCACGATAAGTGTTGCCGAAACGTCCGGGCGCATTCCCACGCCGCAGGCCAGCAGCGTGCGGTGACGCAGCCAGCCGAGTTGCTGCAGGACATCGACGCTGTGAATACGCTTTTCCAGGAAATCCGCAGACGCAGAGGCCGATAACTTCCATCACTCGGCGACGCCCCCTGCGCGATAGGACAGATGTTTTAGGTGATTTGGGAGGCGGAGACAATCCGAGCCCGACCGACCGCAATGGGTCGAAACCAGCTTTACCCCATCCCCCGCGCCACCAACAACCGATCCAGCACCGACTTCAGCGCCAAGGGCTTCAACGGCTTCATCAACAACGGCAGGCCGGCCTCGTGCACGGCGGCCCGCACTTCGGCCCCCGCATCGGCACTCAGGATCACCGCCGGCCGCGCGCCGAACTCGCTGGCCAGGCGCGCATGCACCTGGACGCCGGTATCGCCGTCGTCCAGGTGGTAGTCGAACAACCATAGATCGGCCGGCATCGCCTGTAGCTGCGTTCGCGCATCTTCGCCGTCGCCGGCATCCACGACGATGCAACCCATGCCTTCGAGCAACTGCCGCAATCCGGCGCGGGCAACCGGTTCGTTGTCCAGTACCAGCACGCGGGTGCCGGCCAGGCCATGGCGCGGCTGCGTGGCCGCCAGCGGCATGGCCTGCGCGGCGGCGCGCGGCAACGTCAGCGTGAATACCGTGCCGGTGCCCGGACGGCTGTCCAGGCCGATGGGCGCATCGAGCAGCCGCGCCATGCGGTCGGCAATCGCCAGCCCGAGTCCCAGGCCCTGCCCCGCCGCGCCCTCGCCGCGGCGGAACTCCTCGAACAGCGATGCCTGTACCTGCGGGTCAATGCCGGGGCCGGTGTCGTGCACCTCGATGCGCAGCGCGTTGCCCGTGCGGCGCACGCCCAGCAGCACGCGGCCGCTGGCGGTATAGCGCACCGCGTTGGCCAGGAAGTTCTGCAGCACGCGCCGCAGCAGCTGCGGGTCGCTGCGGACCCACGCGCGCGTGGGCGCGTAGTCGAACGCCAGGCCGCGCTCGGCCGCCAGCACGCGGAACTCCGACGCCAGTGGCTCCAGCACTTCGGCCAGGGCGAAGTCGCGCGGTTGCGGGTCGAGCCCGCCGGCTTCCAGCCGCGACAGGTCCAGTAGGTCGGTCAGCAGGTCGGTGGTCGAATCCAGCGCGCCGCGCACCTGGCGCACGGAGTCGCGCGCGCTCTCCGGCACCTGCCCGGCCAGGGCGTCGGTGAACAGGTGCGCGGCGTGCAGCGGCTGCAGCAGGTCGTGCCCGATCGCGGCGAGGAAGCGGCTCTTGGCGTCGTTGGCGCGCTCGGCCTCGCGCTTGGCGACCTCCAGGTCGCTG
>JAKFDG010000215.1:0-1716 GCA_036677285.1 Pseudoxanthomonas sp. | reverse complement strand
CGACAATTCGCGCAGTTCGCGCACGGCGGGATGGTCGTCGCCCGTTACCTGGTCCGGGAACGGCAGGTCGCCGGGATCGAAGATGCGCGTTTGGGCTCCGAACAGCTGCAGCAATCGAGCCGCCTCCTCGACCGCCAACCGCGAATACGAGCGTTCGCGCAAGGATCCATACAGCAGCAGGATGCGTGGCGGATCGCCACCCATCGTGTTCCCATTCGCGAACGACTTGAGGTGCTCCGGCTGAAGCGCTGGCATCGATGTCGGGTCGGCCAGACTGCGGACACGTGCAGGTTGAATCGTGTGGAGCAGGTTCATTGCGGCAGACCACCCGGCTTGGACGAAAGGACCTTCACCAGCAACAGCCTCAAATGGTTGTTGCCGGAGCGGTACGCGAAGGCAGGACCAGCGCGATCAATGCGGCCAGTGACACGAAGCCAGCCGAGATCCACAGGCATGCCGTCAACCCGGCCACTTGATAGATCCAGCCCGACAACACCGTGCCCACCAACCGTCCCAGCGCGTTGGCCATGTAGTAGAAACCGACGTCGAGGGACACGCCATCCGCTTTCGCATAGCTGACGATCAGATAGCTGTGCAGCGAAGAATTGACCGCAAACAGAACGCCGAATATCGACAGACCGACGATCAGGAGGTCGCGTGCCGGCCATTCTCCCCACATCACCGCCATTGCGGTGGGGACCAGCGCGAGCAACGCCGCCCAGGCGAACGCCTGCCAGCGGCCCGGCGGATGGGCGTTGTCCCGCATCGTGAAGCGGGGCGCCATCGCCTGCACGAAACCGTAGCCGATCACCCATGAGGCGAGGAATGCGCCCACCTGCCAGAAATCCCAGCCCAGCGACGTGGCAAGGAACACCGGTAACGCCACCACGAACCAGACATCGCGTGCACCGAACAGGAACAACCGTGCCGCCGACAGGATGTTGATGGCCCGGCTCTTGGAAAAGATGTCGCGGAACTTCGGCTTGTCCTTGGCCTTGCCCAGGTCGCGCTTCAACAGCATCAGGCTCGACAGCCATACCAGCAGCAGCGCACCCGCCATCGCCAGTACGGAACCGCGGAATCCGACCAGGGTCAGCAGCACGCCGCCCAGGAAGAAGCCCACGCCCTTCAATGCATTCTTGGATCCGGTCAGCGCCGCCACCCAGCGATACAGCGTGCCTTGCGCCTCATCCGGCACCAGCAGCTTGACGCTGCTCTTGGCGCTCATCTTGTTGAGGTCCTTGGCGATACCGGACAAGGCCTGCGCGGTCATCACCAGCGGCACAGTCAGCCACGCCGTCGGCACCGCCAGCATCGCCAGTGCCGCGATCTGCAAACCCAGGCCGATGTTCATGGTCCGGTTCAGGCCGATGCGCGCGCCCAGCCAGCCGCCGACCAGGTTGGTGACCACGCCGAAGATCTCGTAGAACAGGAACAGCATCGCGATCTGCAACGCGCTGTAGCCGAGCTGGTGGAAATGCAGCACCACCAGCATGCGCAGCGCGCCGTCGGTGAGGGTGAACGCCCAGTAGTTGCCGGTGACCAGCGCGTACTGGCGAAGTTCGGGCGCGAGCCGCTTCATGTCATGCGCGCCCGGCGCGACCGACCTTGACCGCCAGTTCCGCGGTGCGGTTCACGTAGCCCCATTCGTTGTCGTACCACGCATAGATCTTCACCTGGGTGCCGTTGATCACCCGGGTGGACAGCGCGTCGACG
>JAKFDG010000214.1:0-1904 GCA_036677285.1 Pseudoxanthomonas sp. | reverse complement strand
GAAGCGGTGCATCAAGGCCGCCAGGGTGAAGTACAGGGCGCGCAGCCCGAGAATCGCGAAGATGTTCGAGGTGTAGACGATGAACGGGTCCTGGGTGATGGCGAAGACTGCGGGCACGCTGTCGACGGCGAACACCAGGTCGGCCAGCTCGATCAGCACCAGCGCCAGCAACAGCGGGGTGGCGTAACGCAGGGTCTTGCCGCTGCCGGGGGCTCGCAGGCGCACCAGGAAGCGCCCGCCGTGCAGTTCGTCGGTGATGCGGATATGTCGGCGCAGGAACTTCAGCATGGGGTTCTGCGCCAGGTCGGGGTGCCGCTCCTCGCGGCTGAACAGCATCTTCACGCCGGTCAGCAGCAAGAAGGCGCCAAACACGTAGAGCACCCAGTCGAAGCGCTGCACCAGCGCCGTCCCCAGGCCGATCATCAGGGCGCGCAGCACGATCACCCCGAGGATTCCCCAGAACAGCACGCGGTGCTGGTAGCGCCGGGGTATGCCGAAGAAACCGAGGATCATCGCCATGACGAACACGTTGTCCATCGACAGCGACTGTTCGATCAGCAGACCGGTGTAGAACTCCAGGGCCTTGGTCGCGCCGAGCTGCCACCAGACCCAGCCGCCGAACGCCATGCCCACGCTGAAATAGCCGCTGTAGAGCAGCAGGCTTTCGCCCATCTCGATTTCCCGTTGGTCGCGGTGCAGCACACCGAGGTCGAGTACCAGCAGGCTGATGACGATGGCGATGAACGCCAGCCAGAACCAGCTGGGCGTGCCGAGAAACGGGATGGAGAAGAGTGCGGTCATAGGCCCTCCCTGTTGTCAGACTAAGTTGAAAATCAACTTAAGTGACTCCGACATCACGGTGAGCATTCACCGCCAGAGGGGCCCGGCGTCACATAGGACTTAGGCTAGAAGCTGTGGGTGCTGCGTGCAAGCGGCCGGCGAGCACGCCTCGACTCGCGTAGGAGCGGCGGGGACGCCCAGTTCCATGCCCGCGAGGGCGCCGACGCACAAGCTTCGCGGGCATGGGCTAGGCGCCCCCGCCGCTCCTAGATTCTTAACTGGCGCGAGCATCAACGATCTATTGCCAGCCCCGGCGCTAGTACACCCAGACTTCGACACGGCGGTTCTTGATCCGTCCTTCATCGCCATCGTTGGCGGCGACCGGCAGTTCGTCGCCGAGTCCGCTGATCGCGCGGAACATCACTCCGTGCCTGGCCAGTTCGCGGCGCACGGCCATGGCGCGCAGCTTGGACAGCAGTTCGGCGCGGGCCGGGTCGGCCTTGGAGTCGCCGAAGCCGACCAGCACGACTTTCTGCTGCAGCTTGTCCTGGCTTTTCAGGTAATCGAGCACCCGTTCGAGATCGCGCTGGGCCTTGTTGTCCAGGCTGGCGCTGCCTTCCTGGAAGCGGAAGTTCACCGACAGGCGCTGCGCCTCGCGGGCCAATGCCTGGTAAGGCGCCGGCATGTCGTTGGTGGCGGCGACTGTCACCGCCTGCACGGTCTGTGCGATAAAGCCGCTCTGAGCGACGATGGCTTGCCCGCGCGGGCTGTGGGCGAAGCGCAGCAGCGCCTTGGCCCAGGGATTCTGCTGGTCTGGCCGGTTGTAGAGGAACAGCCGGCGTGACAGCGGGTAGTCTTCGGTGGCGATCAGGGTCGTGCTCGGCGGCATCGGCTGCGACTCGCCGGCGGCGATGGCCACGGCTTTCGCCTGGCGGATATAGGGCAGGCCGATGAAGCCGATGCCGTGCGGGTCCTGGCTGACCGAGTCGGAGAGCCTTGCACTGGACTCGAAGCGCTTGGCGTTGGCCGCCAGGGTCTTGCCGTTGGCGCTCAGCACCAGTTCCTTGAAGGTGTCGTAGGTGCCGGAGTTGTCGTCGCGGGCATACAGGCTGATCGGCCCGCTG
>JAKFDG010000213.1:0-2552 GCA_036677285.1 Pseudoxanthomonas sp. | reverse complement strand
GGCTTTGGCTTTGGCTTTGGCAAAATCAAGAGTACTGGTCCCGGCATACGCCGGGACGACGACTTCAATCAGGCGCCGGCGACGGCCTTGGTGTCCAGGCGATCGATCACACCGTGCATCGCGCTGTCGAAGGCGTCCTCGTCCTGGTGCGCGCGCAGGCGGCCCAGGCGCACCATGACCGCGAGCTCCTCGGGTGAGGCCACGCAGAAACGCACGCCACGCCTGTTGACGAACAGCAACCGCGACGAGATCGGGCTGACCCAGGACAGCTTGCCGGCCTGGAGCTTGTTGTCCTTGTCGATGAAATCCAGCCAGGTGCCGATGGGCAAACCGCGGAAGTGGTCGGCATCGGTATCGTCGAAGTCCATCGTGTCCGTGCCGCCAACCAGCTGGATCGGCGTGGCGCCGTCGTCGGCCACCTTGGGCAGGACTACCTGCGGCAGTTCAGGCAGGGACTTTTCCAGGTCGGGGCGCGATGCGGCCACCGCCTGCAGGGTGTCGTGCAGGGCATCGACCGCGGAGCTGGCCGCATCCGGGTTCATGCCGACGCTGGCGAAAACCTTCTGCAACGACGGACGCCAGGCCTGCAGCCATGGCTTGCCGATGATCTGGCGCTGGGCTTCGGCAAGCTCCTCCATCACCCCGTCGGCCAGGGCCAGGGCATCGCGCAGGCCTTCGCTGTCCTCACCCTCGCGCAGCACGGTCATGGTGACGTGGTGCGCCCATGGCTGGCGCATGAAATCGTCCACCGCCTGCGGCACCTGGCGGCCATCCAGGCGCGAAGCGAGCTCCGTGGTCATGCGCACCCGCGCGGCTTCGAGGCGTTCCTGTCCGCTCTGGATTTCAGCGGCGCGGCGTTCGGTGATCTCGATGCGGCGCCTGTGCTGGCCCAGGAAGTCACGGAATTCCTCTTCCAGGGTCAGGAAGATCGCCAGGTTCTCGTTGAACTCCGCGGTCAGGCGGCTCACGACTTCCTCGACCTTGGTCATCAGCGTGCGTTCGGCGGCGCTCTCCCCATTGTTGCCTTCGCAGGCCTCGGCCAGCACGTTGAGCAGGCGCCGTGCCGGATGGGTCTTCTGCACGAACATGCGCCGGTCCAGCAGGGCGACCTTGACGAACGGGACCATCAGGCGGCCGATCAATTCACGCGGGCGGCCTTCCAGGTCGCGCTCGTCCAGCATCACGTCAAACAGCATGCCCACCAGGTCGATCGCGTCCTCGTCCACCGGGGCAAGGCGCGTGGTCGTGGGGTCCACGCCCAGTTGCGTCGCGCTGTGCAGCACCTCGCTCTTCAACCGCTGCGACAGCGATTCGCCGGCATCGCTGATGGCCGCGCGCAGGGTGGCGCTGGGCGTGCTTTGCAGCAACGACAACACCGACAGCATTTCGCGTTGCGACAGGGCACGGTTTTCCTCGCCCGCGGACGACTGCCGCTGGGGCGATTGCGGGGTTTCCCGATTGCGCGTTTCCTGCAGCAGGTGGTGCAACGCTTCCAGCAGCACACCCTGCGCGCCGCCGGCATAGCCCGGCGGGCCGTCGTTGAAGCTGCTTTGGCCCATTGCTGCCTGCATGCCGCCCTTCATCCCCGCCATGCGATGGGTGAAGCGCGCGGCCCACGCCGGAGCGCTGGCTTCGTCTTCCGGCTGCATCGGATCGGGCTGGCGCGGCTCGGCACGTGGTCGGGACTTGGCAGCCGGCAGCTCGGGCAACACCCCGGCCTGTTCCAGGCGCTGGTCCAGTTTTTCATAGATGCGTCCGATGTCCTGCACCAGGTCGCGCTCGCACAGCTTGATCACCACCAGCCGCACTTCCAAGGCCAGTTCGCAATTGGCGAAGGCCACGTGGACCGCGGCGCCGATTTGATCGGGTCCGATCGGATTGTGTTCGCTGTCCAGCACCAGGTTGCCGGCGATCCGGCCCAGGCGACGCTCCAGTCGCCCCAGCACCGGACCGAAGTCGCGCAGGATCACGCCCGCCAGGTTGCGTACCGCAAGGCGCGATTCCAGTTCATGGTCCGAAACGAGCCTGAGCACTTCGGTGGGATCGGCCAGCGCACCTTCCATGGAGATCGGATCGCCCTCTTCCAGGGATTGCCAGGACCTGGCCAGGTTGGCGCGGAAGCGCGCGATGATCTCCTCGCGGCGTCGGCGCAACTCACGCATCGCATCCAGGAAAGTCAGCTGCGAAGGACCGGCGCGTTCGGCGCGGTCGAACAGGCCGTCATCGAACCTCCCCAAAGCCAGGGCGAAGGCATCCACCAACGGCGACACGATGGTTTGCCTGGCCAGGTCCAACAATCGCTGGTCGCGGCCGCGGCGTTCGCCCGTTTGATAGCTGATCGACATGCGCACCGGACCCTCGCCTTGTCGGGCGAATGAAGTAAAAGAAGTGCGGCCCCTATTCCGCAATGACAGCTTAGGGAATCGTGGCTCGCGGCAACCGTGACCCGTTCGGCAGTTTGATGCCGTGCAACATCCCGGCGCGTTAAACTGCACGCATGCCCGCGACCGACCCCTTGCAGTTCCTCGACAACCGCCGCTCCGTTCCTTCCA
>JAKFDG010000212.1:0-3271 GCA_036677285.1 Pseudoxanthomonas sp. | reverse complement strand
CGGGTCGGACCGTCGTTCAAGTCCACGCCACGGCGCAAGCCCTCCAGCTGGTCTTCGCCGGGACTGCCTTCGACCTGTGCCCAATAGGTCTTCGGTTGCTTGTGTTGCGGATCGGTGAGGCGGTGCGCCAGCACGCCGTCATCGGTCAGCAGCAACAGCCCCTCGCTGTCGTAATCGAGACGACCGGCCGGATACACGTCCGCCGGCAGGCCGAATTCCGCCAGCGTGCGCCGCGCCGGTTCACTGCGATCGGTGAACTGGCACAGGACGTTGAAGGGTTTGTTGAGGGCGATGAGCATGGAGCTCTGGGGATGCGGAATGGAAAACCGGGTAGGGGCGATATCAAAAGATCGTCCTCCCGGCGAAAGCCGGGACCCAGCGCCGTCGCTCGCGCTTAAAAAAGCAAGGACAAGATCAAGATGGGTCCCGGCTTTCGCCGGGAGGACGATTCACCGAGAGAGAGACGGAGGAAGGGACGTAGTCCCTCCCTCGCATTCGATCACTGCGCCGGCTTAATGAACCGCAACGTCATCCGATCGCTTTCGCCGATCGCCTTGTACTTGGCGTCATCGGCGGCTTCGTGCTCGTTGACGGGCGGCAGCGTCCACACGCCGTTGGGATGATCCTTGGTGTCACGCGGGTTGGCGTTGATTTCGCTCCTTTCCTGCAACTTGAACCCCGCCGCCTCGGCCATCGCGATCACCTGGGCCTCGCCCACGTAGCCGCTCTTGTCGTCGGCAGGGACGTCGGCCTTGGCGCGATGCTCGACCACGCCCAACACGCCGCCCGGCTTGAGCACGGCGAAGAAGCCCTTGAACATGCCCTCGGCCTGGCCCGCACTGCGCCAGTTGTGCACGTTGCGGAAGGTCACCACCAGGTCGGCCGAACCCGCAGGTCCGAACACCGGCGCCTTGGGGTCGTAGGCCACGACCTTCGCCTTTGCGTACTGCGCCGCCGCGGCAGCGAACTTGGTTTCCAGCGTGGTCTTGTTCTTCTGCTGGTAATCGCGGCCCCGGCCCTCGGCCATGGCCGCCGGATCGACGACGGCGGCGATGTACTGGCCACCGTCGCGCAGGTAGGGCGCCAGGATTTCCGCATACCAGCCGCCACCAGGAGTGATCTCGACCACCGTCTGTGTGGGCGAAAGGCCGAAAAAGCTCAGCGTTTCCTTCGGATGGCGGAAACCGTCGCGCGCCACGTTGGCCGGAGTGCGCCAGCTCCCCGCCAGCACGTCATCCAGGGCGGAAGCGGTGGTGGTTTCGCTCTTCGCTGCGGAGGCAGGAGCGGTTTGCGCGTGCGCGCTCGTCGCGGCGGACAGGACCACGGCGACGCCAAGGAACAGGGAAAGACGATTCATGCAGGGGACTCCGCGTTGAAAGTGCGGCGAGCCTAGCACGCGGTCCCGAAAAGCCGCGTTGCGCGATCAGGCCAGCCGCAACGCGTCCGGATACGGCGGCGTGTCGGGATAGTCGCCGGCCCGCAACCGCGCCTGCAGCCCTCGCCACCAATCGACTTCGAAGATCTCGCCATGCGCGGCCTTCAGCGCGCCGAGCAACGGCGGCGACAGGCCGAGGAATTTCGGGAACTGCTCCGGGAAGATGTCGTTGGGCGCGGCGTAGAACCAGCCGTCCTCCATCTCTTCCTCGTGGTGGTGCGGCTGCGGGATCGCGCGGAAGTTGCACTCGGTCATCAGGCACAACTCGTCGTAGTCGTAGAACACCGCGCGCCCGTGCCGCGACACGCCGAAGTTCTTCAGCAGCATGTCGCCGGGGAAGATGTTGTTGCGGGCCAGGTCCTTGATCGCCTGTCCGTAGTCGATCGCGGCCAGGCGCGCGGCCTCCGGCGCCTGTTCGCGCACGTACAGGTTGAGCGGGCGCATGCGCCGCTCCACGTAGCACAGGTGCACGACGATGTCGTCGCCGTCGACGGTGATGCCGTTGGCGCAGGTCCCCATCAACTCCTCCAGCAATCCGGGCGAAAAGCGCGAGCGCGGGAAACGCAGGAAGCGGTACGGCTGCGCATCCACCAGCCGGCCGACGCGGTCGTGCAGGAACACCAGCGAGTACTTCGCCTCCACCTGTTCGCGATTCATTTCCTTGGGGTAGGCAAAACGGTCGCGGATCACCTTGAACACCAGCGGGTAGCTGGGCAGGGTGAACACCGCCATGACCATGCCGCGCTCGCCTTCGGCCTGGGTCAGCAGCTCGTGGGATTGCGCGGCGAAGTGGCGGAAGAAGGTGCGGAAGCGTTCGGTCTTGCCCTGCTTGGCGCGGCCGAGCACGGTGTAGATCTCGTCGACCGGCTTGCCCGGCAACACGGTGCGCAGGAACACCACCGCATCGCCGACCGTGCCCAGGTCGGCGTGGAAGTAGCTGCGCGAATAGCTGAAGAGATGCACCACGTGGGTGCGCGAGGTCAGCACCGCATCCACGCGCAGCTGGCCGTTGTCGTTGACCAGGGCGATCACGAACGGCGAGAAGCGGTGCTCGCCGAACACGCGGCCGATCAGGTAGGCGCGGCGTTCGCGGTAGAACACCGTGTCCAGCAGCTCCACCGAACGCACCGGGTTTTCGCCCCAGTGCCCCAGGTCGTCTTGCAGGCGCACCGCGATCGCGGCGGCGCAGCGGGTGCGGTGCGCGTAAGGCACGTTGAAGCGGTAGTCGCCGAGCACGCGCACGAAGGTGTCGGTGGGACGCAGTTCCGACACGGCGTAACTGTGCCGGGCGACGGGGTGGGTGATGGCATCGGTGGGCTCGATGTCCATGGCGATGAACTCGACCGAGGTGTCCACGCCCCGGGTCTTGAAGAAGCGCCGGGTCAGGGTGTTGTAGAAGGTCTTGTACAGCTCGCGGTCGATCAGTTCCGGGATCAGGCGCTCGTAACGCTCGCGGATTGCCGACCACAGCGCGTGGTCGTGGGCCCGTTCGCCCAGCGCCTGTTCCAGCGCGCGGGTGCATTCGGCCACGCACAGGTCGTACAGTTCGATGCGTTCGACCGCGTCCGCGCGCGCGCTGGCCCAGTCCATGGTCTCGAAGCGCAGTTTCGCGCGCCGGGTGATGGCGGCGAAGCGCGCGTGGTAATCGGCGAAGGCATCGCGGATGAGGGTGGCGCAGGCGTCGGCGGGGTGCATGCCTTTATCGTAAGGCCAATCGCCGACGGGCCGGCATGGCCCGGACAGGCGATCGGTGCGGTGCAGCGTGGGATACCGCCACTGGGGTGGTATGTTCCCGGACATCGTTTACTGGGGAGCAAACGATATGCTCGGTCTGAT
>JAKFDG010000211.1:0-10736 GCA_036677285.1 Pseudoxanthomonas sp. | reverse complement strand
CGCGGCGCAGATTTTCCTGGCGTTCGCTTTCGGTAAAACCAAGGTCTTGGTTGAGCCCCGCGCGCAGCCGGTCGCCATCGAGCACCAGGCATTGACCACCCAGAGCCAAGAGCCGTGCCTCCAAAGCGTGGGCCAGTGTCGATTTGCCGGCGGCCGGCAAACCGGTCAACAGCAGTGCGACCCCGCGATGATCCTGGCGCGCCTCGCGCTGCTGGCGATCGGGGGGAGTAAGCAATTCATCCAGCGGCATAATCAAGACCTCGAGGGACAGTTGTTCGATGAGTCGATGCGGCCGGGGGCGCTTCTGGTAACACCTATCAATGGCCGGCCCCCGGCGCCCAGCACATTTCTCCCTGTGCACTGGCAGGCGTCGCAGGCCCCAGCAGGATCGAACGATAAAAGAACCGGGCGAGCAGAGACAAGGCGGTGCCAAGATTGCATATGATCTCGACTGTGTCCCGCTCAGGCTTCGCCTGCCCTTCTGTGCTGCTGCAGCGTTCAGGCGATGATAGCGGCATGGTCCTCCGAGGGGCGACGCTTTGCTTGATGGATGCCAAGGCCGTTCAGTGCCGGCCAAGCGCTCGGCCCGAGGACCGGCCTGGCTCAGTATGGTGAACTGCCACCAGTGCTTTTCGACAGCTGCGCCGCGCCTTGCGCCGTGTTGCAGCGACCCGTCAAGAGGCGCGGCTATCTCGCTCTGCACTTCTTGACATTAAGGTCCCGCTCAGTCGCGTGCGGAGAAGATGATTGCCTGGTACCCCAGGGCTGGCTGTCACCACTGGCGCCCACCTGGGGGCCAGCCATGGCCACCGGGTTGGCCAATCCGCCGGATCAGACCAGCGCAGAAGGCGGGTCGCTCACAGGCGAAGCGCCCCGATAATCGAAGGTCTCGCTGGGCATGGGCGTGAGCGACGTGGCTGCACCCGCTACTGGAGAAGTAAAGCCCTGTAGGGGTAGGGATTAGAGTGTTTGGGCACAGCCGCCGGATTTTTAGCGGTGAAAAGGACGCTTTGGAATGATGGCGCTAGGCTAAATACAGATTGCATGGTTTAAATGGTCACTCAGGTGCTTTAACGCTATCGCTCACACAACCGATGCGGAATGAGTACGCATTGCCAAGGCAAGTGCGAGAAGGAGTTTGCATTGTCATCGTTTCATTTTATTTCCGGCCTGCCCCGTGCCGGTTCGACCTTACTCTCGGCGATGCTGCTGCAGAACCCGCGCTTTCATGCCGGCATGAGCAGTCCGGTGGGGGCGCTGTTTTCCAGCATGCTGGGGCAGTTCAGTGCCGGTAGCGAGTTCGGCCCGGTGATCGATCAGGGCACGCGCCGGCGTCTGTTACGGGGGCTGTTCGACAGTTACTACGCCGAGCACCTCGACAACACGCTGGTGTTCGACACCAACCGCATGTGGAGCGCCAAGCTGCCGGCGCTGCTCGACCTGTTTCCCCAAGCCAAGGTCATCGCCTGCGTGCGCAATGTGGCCTGGGTGATGGACAGTCTCGAACGCCTGTACCGGGCCAATCCCTACGAAAACACCAAACTGTTCAACGACGATGCCGAGCGCAACACCGTCTACAGCCGGGTCGAGACCCTGGCCCAGCGCAATCGCCTGGTAGGTTTTGCCTGGGCGGCGCTGAAAGAAGCCTATTACGGCGAGCATGCCGGCTCCCTGCTGCTGGTGGACTATGATCTGCTAGTCCAGGCGCCGGAGAAGGTGCTGCGTCTGGTCTACGATTTTATCGACGAACCTTGGCATCCCCACGATTTCGATAGCCTGAGCTACGACGCCCCCGAGTTCGACCAGGCCTTGGGATTGTCCGGCTTGCACCGCGTACGACCCAAGGTCGGTGCAGAGTTCCGACGAACCATCTTGCCACCGGACCTGTTTGCGCAGTACAGCGACCTGTCGTTCTGGAACGATGGCGCCGGCAGCATGGCCCATGTGATCCGGGCCAGTAACAACTAGCCTGTCAGCGCGCTGCGCTGAAACAACCCAAGAACAACCGTTTCTGCGCCTCGCGCGCGAGCAGTGAGGCAATTCTCATGTGGTGGAGCAAGCGCACTAACCCGTCCCTCTATTCGACCGACAAGGCCCGGTTGTCTCTTCGCTCCCCGCTGATCCAGGTTCTCGAGCCGCGCATGATGTTCGACGGCGCGCTGGCGGTCGAGGCCGCCGCCGCAGCTCAGGCCAGCGATGCGCAGACGCCCAGCCCGACCGAGGCGAGCCAGACTGCGGTCGATACCCCTGCAGAGTCGACCGGTCAGGTCAACACCGGGGATGCCCAGTCGCCGGGCGACGGGGCCGGTGAGGATGCGGCCATGCCCTCGCCTGCCGGCGTCACCGTCATTTTTGTCGACTCGCGCGTACGCGATCCCGACGCGCTCCTGGCGGGACGCGCGGCGGACACCGAACTGGTGATGCTGCAAGCCGGCCAGGACGGTTTGCAGCAAATGGCCGATTACCTGAGCGAGCGCTCGGACATCGCCTCCGTCGTGATCGTCGGTGAAGGCCATGAGGCCAACCTGTGGCTGGGCAGTACCTTTCTTAGCAATGACAGCCTGAGCGGGCATGCCGAGCAACTGGCGCAGATTGGCCAGTCGCTGCGGCCCGATGGCGACATCCTGATTTACTCCTGCAATCTGGCGCAAGGCGGCGCGGGAGAGCAGTTCGTCAACGCGTTCGCGCAATTGACCGGCGCCGACATCGCCGCGTCGAGCAACCGCACCGGCGCCGGTGGCGACTGGCAACTGGAAACCCGCACCGGTACGATCGAAACCGCCGTGCCTTTTGCCAGCGCGGCCTTGGCCGGCTACGACTTCAGCCTGGCCACCTTGACCGTTACCACCAATGCCGACGAGCTGGCCGGTACTACTAACCTCGCGACCGAGACCGGTGACGGTGCCGGGCTGTCGCTGCGCGAGGCGATCGCCGTGGCCACCTCGGACGACACCATCACCTTCAACAGCGACATGACCATCACGCTGACCCAGGGTCAGCTCACGCTCAACAAAAACCTGACGATCGACGGCGATCGGGATGACAACGGTACGGCCGATGTCACAGTCGACGCCAACCACAACAGCCGCGTATTCACCATGAGCACCGGTACCGTGACCCTGGACGGTCTGGTCATCACCAAGGGCCTGGTTTACGGCAATGGCGGCGCCTACAACAGCCTCAATGGTGGTGATGCATTGGGTGCGGGTATCAATATCACCGGCGGTACGCTCACCCTGAAAAACTCATCCATTACCGCCAACAAGGCTGCTGCTGGCGGGGGCAACGGCGGTGGCACTGGTTACGGTTACGGCGGCGGCGGCGGCGGCGGGTTTGGCGGCAAGGGCGGCGGCAATGGCGGCGCCTATTCCGGCAGTTACGCCGGCACCGCGGGCGGCGGCGGTACCGGGGGAAATGGCGGTTTCTACAATCAATCTGCTCAAGCAGGCACGGGTGGCAGCACAGCCGGCGGTGCGGGTGGCACTTCAGTAGGGGGATTTTCGTCCGGTGGCGTGGGTGGTGGCGCAGGCAGTGCTGGCACCGGATTTATTGGCGGCGGCGGCGCCGGTGCAGCGGCATCAGGAGCGGCCGCTACCGGCGCTGGCGGCAATGCCGTGGGCGGCCTCTATATTGCCGCTGGCGCAACGGTTTATATGTCTTCGACCACGGTCACCAATAACTTGGGCGCGGGCGGCGGCGGCTCGGGAAGTGCCAATATTGCCGACAATGCCAATGGTGGTATTGGCGTGGGGGGCATCTGGAACAAAGGAACCTTGCACTACAACAGCGGCAGTGTCGATCTCAGCGGCACCGACAATGCCAACTATGGCGCGGGTGGTGCCAAAGGTGGCAACCAAAATGGGGGCGGAGACACTGCCAGTAACGGTGCAGGCGCTAACACCGGGGGTGAGAACGTGACCACCACCGGTGGTGTGACGGATTCGGCCTGGTCGCCCACCGCTATCACCTCGGCCACCTACGACGCCAGCACCGGCGTGCTGTCCGTCACTGGGGCCGACATGGTCACCGGCGACACCATCGATGTCAGCAAGCTGACGGTGACCGGCCAGGGCGGCGGTACCTATACCCTGACCTCGGGGAGCGTGACGGCCAGCAGCGCCACGGCCTTTTCGGTGACCTTGAACGCCACCGACAAGCTCGCGATCAATGGCCTGCTGAACAAGGCGGGCACCACCGCGGTGGGCGGCACCACGTTCAACCTGGCCGGCGCGGCAGGCTGGGATGCCACCGTCGGTTCGGCCGCCGATCTGACCAGCAATGGCATCACGGTCAGCAACGTCACTTCGCCGACCATCACCAGCGCCACCTACGATTCGGCGACCCATACCCTGTCCGTGACCGGCAGCAACCTGGTCGGCACCCCGGGCGGGAGCAATGACATCACGGTATCCGCCTTGACCCTGACCGGCGAGGGCGGTACGACCTATACCCTGACCAGCTCCTCTGTGGACGTCAGCAGTGCCAGCGCATTCTCGGTCACGCTCAATGCCACCGACCGTGCGGCGGTCGAGCAGATGTTCAACAAGAACGGCAGCAGTTCCACCGGCACCACGACTTACAACCTGGCCGCGGCCGACGACTGGAACAGCGTTATCAATGCCAGCGATATTGCCGATGCCAGCAATGGAGTTACGGTATCCAATGTCCCTGCTCCAGCCATCACCAGCGCCACCTATAACGCCACCACCGGCGTGCTGGTGGTCACCGGCAGCGGCTTTCTCAGCGCGTCGGGCGCTACCAACGACATCATCGCCAACAAGCTCACCCTGACCGGCGAGGGCGGGGCGACCTATACCCTGACCGATTCGTCCAATGTCGAGATCAGCTCTGGCACCAGTTTCAGCCTGACCCTGAGCGCCACGGACAAAGCCGCGCTCAACCAGATCGTCAACAAGAACGGCACCAGCTCCACCGGCGGCACTACCTTCAACCTGGCCGCGGCCGAAGATTGGGCCAGCGGTGCCGATCCGGCCGTGACGGTCGCCGACCCGACCGGCAACGGCGTGACCGTCAGCAACGTCGCGATCCCCAGCATCACCAACGCCACCTACAACGCCGCCACCGGCGTGCTGGTGGTCACCGGCAGCGGTTTCCTCAGCGCGTCGGGCGCCACCAACGACATAGTCGCCAACAAGTTCTCTCTCAGAGGTGAAGGCGGCACGTTCTATGCGCTGACCGACACCGCCAACGTCGAGATCACGTCGGGCACGTCGTTCACCCTGACGCTCAGCGCCACCGACAAGGCCGGCGTCAACCTGATCGTCAACAAGAACGGCGGCCTTTCGACCGACATCTCGAGCTACCGCTTCACAGCGGCAGAAGACTGGGCCGCCGGGGCGAATGCCGCACTGAACGTGGCAGACAGCCTCAGTCCATTCACTGCAAGCAACGTGGCCATCCCCGCGATTACCAGCGCCACCTACGATGCCAGCACCGG
Organism: Pseudoxanthomonas sp.; assembly: GCA_036677285.1. Lineage (GTDB taxonomy): Bacteria > Pseudomonadota > Gammaproteobacteria > Xanthomonadales > Xanthomonadaceae > Pseudoxanthomonas_A. The sequence continues at coordinate 5,278 of JAKFDG010000211.1, read as the reverse complement.
CGTCCTGGCCGTCACCGGCACCGGATTCCTGTCCAGGCAGGGCGCCACCAACGACATAGTCGCCAACAAGTTCACCCTGACCGGCGAGGGCGGGGCCACTTATACGCTGACCGACTCGTCCAATGTCGAGCTCAGCTCCGGCACGGCATTCACGCTGACCCTGAGCGCCACCGATCGCGCCGCGATCAACCTGCTCGTCAACAAGAACGGCACCGGCTCGACCGGAGGCACCACCTACAACCTGTCCGCCGCCGAAGACTGGGCCGCCGGTGCGGATGCGACGCTGAACGTGGTCGACGCGACCGGCAACGGCATCACCGCGAGCAATGTCGCCGTCCCGGCCATCACCAGCGCCACCTACGACGCCAGCACCGGCGTCTTGGTGGTGACCGGCAGCGGTTTCCTCTCGGCGAACGGCGCCACCAACGACATAGTCGCCAACAAGTTCACCCTGACTGGCGAGGGCGGCGCGACCCATACACTAACCGATACCAGTAATGTCGAGATCACCTCCGGCACCGCCTTCACCCTGAGCCTGTCGGCCACCGACCGGGCAGCACTCAACCTGATCGCGAACAAGAACGGCACCAGTTCCACCAGCGGCACCACCTTCAACCTGGCCGCGGCCGAGGACTGGGCAGCGGGCGCCGACGCCGCGGTGGTGATCGCCGACCTGACCGGCAACGGCATCACCGTCAGCAACGTGGCGGCGCCGGTTATCACCAGCGCCACTTACGACGCCAGCACTGGCACGGTGGTGGTCAGCGGCAGCGGTTTCCTCTCGGCGAGTGGCGCGAGCAATGACATAGTCGCCAACAAGTTCACCTTCACTGGCGAAGGCGGTGCGACCTACACCCTCACCGATACCAGCAATGTCGAGATCGACTCCGGCACCAGCTTTATACTCACCCTAAACGCGACCGACAAGACGGCGTTGCTGGCGATCATCAACAAGGATGGCACCAGCTCCACGGATGCGACGACTTACAACCTGGCGGCCGCCGAAGACTGGGCCGCAGGCGCCGATGCGGCTATAACCGTGGCTGACCTGACCGGCAACGGCATCACTGTCAGCAATACCAATGCCGCGCCCAGCATCGACAACCTGGCCGGTGATAACCCGAGCTTCACCGAGGGTGGCAGCGCCGTGTTCCTCGACACCGGCACTGCAGTGGTCATAGCCGACAGCGACTCGGCGGATTTCAACGGCGGCAATCTGACTGTGTCGATTACCGCCAACAAGCAAGCCAGTGAGGATGTGTTGGCCATCGATACCACCGGCACGGTGGCACTGTCCGCCGGGATGACCCTGGGCAGCAGCCTGTCCGTCGGCGGTGTAACCATCGGCACCATTGCCGCCGGCGGCACCGGTTCGGGCAGCGACAACCTGATAGTAACGCTCAACAGCAACGCCACAGCCGCCCGGGTGAGCACCTTGGTTCAGGCGCTCACTTACAGCAACAGCAATACCGCCGACCCGAATACCAGCACTCGCACTGTGAGCATCAGTGTCAGTGACGGCGATGGTGCGAGCAGCTCGGTTGACACCACCGTAGGCGTCACTGGGGTGAACGATGCACCGACGCTTTCGGCTACCGGCGGCACCCCGACCTATACCGAGAACGGTGCAGCGGTCGATCTGTTCAGCGGCGTGAGCATCAGCACCATCGAAGCCGGCCAGACCATCACCGGCTTGGCCTTGACGGTCAGCAATCTGGCGGATGGCGCCAGCGAGATAGTCAGCGTCGATGGCACCGACATTACGCTGACCAACGGCACCAGCGGCACCACCACGGGCGGCAACGCCATCGATTACAGCGTCAGCGTGATCGGCAGTACCGCCACCGTCACCCTTAGCGTGGCCGGCGGCTTGAGCACTGCGACGGCGCAGACCCTGGTCGACGCCATGGGCTACCGCAATGCCAGCGAAACCCCCGACACCACCAGCCGCGTGGTGACGCTCACCAGCATCACCGATAACGGCGGCACCAGTAACGGTGGCGTGGACAGCAGCGCCGTATCGATAGCCGCCACCGTTGCGGTGACCAGCGTCAACGATGCGCCGGTCATCACCGCGCCCGGTTCCATCGGCGTGACTGAGGATGTGGCCAGCGCGCTGACCGGGATCAGCTTTGCCGATGTCGATGCAGCTGGCGGCACGGTGACGGTTACCTTCTCGGTCGGCTCGGGAAGCCTCTCCGCCACCAGCGGCGGCAATGTGGCTGTCGCCGGTAGCGGCACCGCCAGCCTGACGCTGACCGGCTCGATTGCCGATATCAACACCTTTATCGCGGCCAGCGGCCTGGGCTTCACCACGGCCGGCAACGCCACCGGCGATGTCACCCTGACGGTCGCTGTCGATGATGGCGGCAATACGGGTACCGACCCGGGCAATAGCGGCACCGGTTCATCCGAAGCGGACTCCACCACCGTTACCCTGAGCGTCACGGCAGTCAACGATGCGCCCGTGGTGAGCGTCCCGGCCAGCATCGGCGTTACTGAAGACACGGCCAGTACTTTGACCGGTATTTCCTTCAGCGATGTCGACGCCGGTGGTGGCAGCGTTATCGCCACTCTGTCGGTCGCCTCGGGAACGCTGGCGGCCACCAGCGGCGGCGGTGTAACCGTTGGCGGCAGCAGCAGTGCCCTGACCCTGACCGGCACCGTTGCCAACGTCAACGCCTTTATCGCGGGCAGCAACCTGACCTATACCACCGCCGCCAATGCCACCACCGACGTGACCCTTACGGTGGCTATCAATGACAGCGGTAATACCGGCTCCGGCGGCGCGCAGAGCGACAGCGATACCACCACCCTGCAGGTGAGCGCGGTTAATGACGCGCCCGTGGTCACGCTACCGGTCTCGATCAGCATCAATGAAGATGTCAGCACTGCCTTGACCGGCATTAGCTTCGCCGACGTGGACGCCGGTAGCAGCTCGGTTACCGCGACCTTCTCGGTGGCCTCGGGCACCTTGAGTGCTACCAGCGCCGCCGGGGTCGTCGTGGCCGGCTCGGGTACCGGTAGCCTGACCCTGTCGGGCAGCATCACCGATCTCAACGCCTTTATCGCTGCCAATGCGCTCAGCTTCCAGACGGCATTGAACTCGACCAGTAATGTGGTGCTTACCGTCAGCATCGATGATGGCGGCAACAGCGGTAGCGGCGGCAACCTCGACGATACCGACACCCTCATGTTGATGGTGACGGCGGTGAATGACGCACCGGTCAACAGCGTGCCCGGCGCCCAGGCGGTCGATCAGGACGCCGCGCTGATCTTCAGCAGCGGCAACGGCAACCTGATTTCCCTCAGCGATGTCGACGCGGGAGGCGGCACGGTGCGAGTGACGCTGACCGGCAGCAACGGCCTGATCACCCTGCCCGACACCACCGGCTTGAGCTTTATCGTTGGCAGCGGCGCCAACGACGGCAGCATGACCTTCGAAGGCAGCATTGCCGACATCAACGCGGCGCTGAATGGGCTTATCTTCTCTCCCACGCCTGGCTACAACGGCGCGGCCAGCCTGCAGATCACCAGCAGCGATCTGGGGCTGAACGGCAGCGGTGGGACTCAGACTGATAGCGACACCATCACCGTTACCGTCAACAGCATCAATCCGGAAATCACCGCGGTCAACGTGACCAATCCGGACGGCGGCTACAAGATCGGCGACAGTATTACGGTCACGATTACCCTCGACCAGGCGGTGACCGTGGATACCGCCGGTGGCTCGCCCACGTTGCTGCTGGAAACCGGCAGCACCGACCGATTGGCCACCTACGTGTCCGGCTCCGGCAGCGACACGCTGACCTTCAGCTACACCGTGCAGGCAGGCGACCTCAGCGCCGATCTCGATTACCAGTCCACCGGCGCCCTGGCCCTGAACGGCGCGACCATTCGCAGCGCCAGCAGCGACGATGCCATCCTCACCCTACCGGCCCTCGGCGGCGCCGATTCCATCGCCGGCCAGCACGACCTGGTCATCGACGGCGTGGCGCCGAGCGTGAGCTCAGTGTCGGTACCGGCCAACGGCACCTATGTCGCCGGGCAGAACCTCGATTTCACCGTCAACTTCAACGATGCGGTGGCGGTCGACAGCTCAGGTGGCACGCCGCGCATCGCCGTCACGCTGGATACTGGCGGCACCGTCTTCGCCGACTACCTGTCCGGTTCCGGCAGCAGCGCTCTGGTCTTCCGTCTGACGGTTGCCAGCGGCCAGCTCGACAGCAACGGCATAGCCCTAGCCGGCAACATCGACAGTAACGGCGGCACCCTGCGCGATGCGGTCGGTAACGACGCCAACAGCACCCTGAACGGCGCCGGCGCCACCAGCGGCGTGCGGGTGGATGCCGTCGATCCGGTGGTGGCCTCGGTCAGCGTGCCGGCAAGCGGCGCCTATAATGCCGGCGATGTGTTGAGCTTTACCGTCAATGCCAGCGAGGCGGTGATCGTCGACACTGCCGGCGGCACGCCACGCCTGGCCTTGGATATCGGCGGCGTAACCCGTTACGCCAGCTATGTCTCCGGCAGCGGCAGCACTGCACTGGTGTTCCAGTACAGCGTGCAGGCCGGCGACACCGACATCGACGGCATCGCACTGGGCGGCAGCCTGGATCTGAATGGCGCCAGCGCCCGTGATGGTGTGGGCAATAACCTGGTGCTGACACTGAATGGCGCCGACAGCAGTGCCGGGGTGATCGTCGACACCACGGCCCCGCTCGCAGAAAATCTGCTACGCCTGGACCCATCACCCACGTCAGCGAACACCGTACGCTTCACCCTCACCTTCAACGAAGCCGTTTCCGGGGTAGACGCCAATGACTTTTCGCTGACCAGCACCGGCAATGCGCTCGGCACTATCCAATCCGTGCAACAGATCGACGGCCGAACCTACCAGATCACCGTCGGCGATATTGCCGGCAATGGTTCACTGGGCATCAGCTTGAATGCCACTGGCAGCGGTATTGCCGATGCTGCCGGCAACGCATTGACCACCAGCATTATCGGGGAGGATTATCTGCTCGCCAGCACGACTGGCGATCCAGAATTCCAGTCCTATCCACCCGTCACTTTCGTGCTGCCGCCGAGCCCACCGCTATCACCTGTGCCTCCGCCGCTGCCGCCACCCCTGACAGATTTGCCTTTGCTGCCTACCCCGCTGTTCGAACAGCCGACCCTGGGCAGCGGTATTCCTACACTAGGCAACATCTTCATCAATAACGGCGCACTGGCTCCAAGCTTCCTCGCCCAGGTCTTCGCCAGCAGTGATCCGAGCGGG
>JAKFDG010000210.1:0-2897 GCA_036677285.1 Pseudoxanthomonas sp. | reverse complement strand
CGTGACCCTGGTCGACGAACGTTGGGTGCCGGAATCGCACGCCCGCTCCAATGCGCGCCTGCTGCGGGAGCACCTGCTGCAGGGCGCGGCCGCGGCGGCCAGCTTCCTGCCGCTCTATCGCGACACCTTCGAACCTGAAACCGCACTGGGCGACATCGAGCTGGATCTGGTCGCGATGCCCTCGCCCTTCGATGCCGTGGTGCTGGGCATGGGCAACGATGGCCATACCGCTTCTTTCTTCCCGGGCGGCGACCGTCTGCACGAAGCGCTGGACCCGGAGGCGACGGCCCTCCTGCTGCCGATACGCGCGCCCGACGCCGGCGAGCCACGCGTCACCCTGACCCTGCCGCCGATCCTTGCCGCGCGCCATCTGTACCTGCATATCGAAGGCGCAGGAAAGCAACGCGTACTTGCGGAAGCCATTGCCGGAGCAGGCGCAGGCAGCGGCTATCCAATACGCAGCGTGTTGCAGTACGCAGCCTCGCCGGTGCAGGTCTTCCACAGCGCCTGAGTCCTGGCGGCGGTTGGAAATGGAGGGTCCGCCACGTACAGTTGCCGCATTGGGGATTTCCCTCCGGGAGTGATGCGATGTTCGGTCGGCTGATGAATGTGATCCGTGGCTTCTTCGCGCAGTTCGTGTCGGGCGTGGAAAAGCGCAATCCCGAAGCTCTGCTGGAACTGGAGCAGGAAAACCTGCGCAAGCAGATCGGCAGCTACAACCAGAGCCTGGCCGTGCATGCCGGGCTGGCCGAACGCCTGATCGGCCAGGTGCGCAAGCTGGAAACCGAGGAAAAGGATTTGCGCGCGCGCACCACCGCGCACCTGCGTGCCGGCAACAAGGATGCCGCCGCCCAGCATGCGTTGCGCCTGCAGACGGTAACCCGCGAACTGGAGGAAAACCGCAAGCAGATGGGACAGGCCGAAGAGACCTACCAGAATCTGGTCAAGGCGCGCGACGTGGCCGTGAGCGCCGCGCGCGCCAAGATCCAGAACCTGAAAGGCGCGATCAACGACCTGCGCATGAAGACCGCGCTGGCCGAGATGAACGAGATGGCGTCCGGCATGATCACTTCCATCGGCGGTTCCGGCGACACCCTCAACCGCCTGCACGAAATGGTGGAAGAAGAACGCAACAAGGCCGCCGGCCGCGCGCGAGTGGCCCGCGATTCGCTGGACATGGGCCAGATCCACGTACAGGAAGCCGAGCAGAAGGCGCTGGCCGACCAAGCCCTGGCCGATTTCGCCGCCGCCGAAGGCATCTCTCTGGAAGGTGAAGCCAACGCCACACCTGCCGCCTCGCGCAACATGGGCACTCAGGAAGCCAAGCCAGTGTCCGAAGGCGGACAGGGATAAGCGGCGGACCTTGCGTGGAACGCAAGCCATGATGGCCGGGAAGTACTGATGCCTCTGGATGCCTCCGCGCCTGCGTGGGCGCACGAACTCACCCTGGCCTACGAAAGCGGCGCGCATGGCCAGTTCGTGCTGTACGGCAACGTCAACGACCGCTTCCCGCTCAATGGCCGCCTCGCCAGCCTGACCCGCTGGCTGGAAGCGCAGCTGCTCACCGGTTTCGACGTGGTGTTCCTGTACGACCCGGGCAACGGCCTCAGCCTGCTGCGCGGCGGCGAACACCTGAAACAGTGGCTGGCTTCGCGCGAATCGGAGCCGTGGCCGCGCGAACCGCGCGCGGCGGTGGAGCGGGTTTCGCATTACCTGCGTTACCGCGCCAACCTGCGCGCGCTGGGCCGTGGCGACGACGAACACGTGGCTGTGATCGTGCGCGGCGCCGACCAGATCCTGCCGGGCGGACGCAACGGCGAGTTCGAGATCGCCAGCCTGGCCAGCCTGGTGCGCGACTGGGCCGGGGAGCCGCCGTTCGCCGACCAGGCCTTCGCCAGCTTCTTGATCGCCGACAACCTCAACGACCTGCATCCGCAGGTCGCGTTCAACCCGCGCGTGGCGCGGATCCGCGTGCCGTTGCCGGATGCGGCGGTGCTCGAACAGGCATTCGCACAGTTGCGGGTGGACCACTCCGTGGCGTTCGCGCCGGACCAGGACGACGCCATCGCGGCGCAGGCACTGACCGGGGTCAGCATCACCGCGTTGCAGAGCCTGGTGAAGAGCTGCGCGTTCCAGCGGCGCACGCTGGGTCCCGCCGACTGGGTGCGGGCGAAGAAGCGATTGGTGGAAGCCGACGCGACCGATCTGGTCGAGTTCATCGATTCGACGCGCACCCTCGACGACTATTACGCCCCCGCCGCGCTCAAGGACTGGCTGCGCCAGGACATCGCGTTGTGGCGAGCCGCGGACTTCCGCGCGCTGCCGATGGGCTACCTGTTCTGCGGGCCGGTCGGCACCGGCAAGACCTTCCTGGTCGAATGCCTGGCAGGCGAAGCCGGCGTGCCGGTGCTGAAGCTGAAGAATTTCCGTGATCGCTGGGTCGGTTCCAGCGAAGGCAACCTGGAGAAGATCTTCCGTTTGATCCGCGCGCTGGGCCGCTGCATCGTGTTCATCGACGAGGCCGACCAGACCCTGGGCAAGCGCGACGCCGGCAGCGGCGACAGCGGCCTGTCCGGGCGGCTGTATTCGATGATCGCGCAGGAAATGGCCGATACCGACAATCGCGGCCGGGTGATGTGGGTGCTGGCCTCGTCACGGCCGGACCTGATCGAAGTGGACCTGAAGCGGCCGGGCCGGGTGGACGTGAAGATTCCGCTGCTGCCCACCACCACGGCCGCCGAAAGCGCGGGCCTGCTCAACGCCCTGCTGAAGCGCTTCGACATGGCGCCGGGCGTGGAGGCGCTGCAGAAACTCGATTTGCCGCTGCTGCTGACCCCGGGCGCCGCGGAAGCGTTCGCGGTGAAGTCCTATCGATTAGCACGCACCGGCTCGCTGGA
>JAKFDG010000209.1:0-9323 GCA_036677285.1 Pseudoxanthomonas sp. | reverse complement strand
ATGGATGAGCGCATGCGCATCGGCCAGGTCGCCCTGCACCTGGCCCACGCCCAGCCCGGCGAGCACCGGGTAGTGGCCGCGATTGAAACTGATGACGTGATGGCCGCGCTCCACCAGCCCGCGACACAGGGCCTGGCCGAGGAAACCGCCACCACCGGTGACCAGGATCTTCATTTGGCTTTCTCCAGTTGCAGCGCGGCCCACGTCGCCAGCTTCTCGCGGCCGATCTTGGCGTTGTGGCGGATGTCGACCGGGAAGGCAGGATGGCACAGGAAGTGTTTGATACCCGCGGCATGCGCATGGCGCGTGGCGATCACGCGCAGCTCGTCGGCGATACCGGCGCGGCGGCTCGTCGCGACACCCGCCCGCAGTTCGTAGCACAACACCGGCGTCTGTGTGCCTTGCGCGCCCACCCCGACCAGCGCAGTGCGTTTCACCTCGACATGCGTATTGAAGACCGGCTCGACCTGTTCGGTGTACATCGGACCTGCCGCGGTTTCCACGCGCTGGGTCTTGCGTCCGCAGAACCACAGGCGGCCTTCGGCGTCGAAGTAGCCGACGTCGCCCATGCGATGCACGAGGCGTTCGCCGCCGTCCGGCAACGCTTCGCGGATCTTCGCAGCGCGGGTGGCGGCATCGCGGTTGAAATAACTGTCGGTGGCGGTGGGACCGGCGACGGTGATCTCGCCGACCTCGCCGGTGCCGACGACCAGCTCGTCCGACCATATCGCGATGTCCTGGTCGACGATGCGGATGATGCGCACCTCGTTCGGCGGCACCGCGCGGCCGACACAGGTGCCGGCACCCTGCTCGGTTGCCTCGCGGGTGTTCTGCAGTTCGCCGCCTTCGACCACCGCGACCGGCAGGCACTCGGTGGCGCCATACGGAGTCCAGAACTGCGCGCCATCGGGCAGCAGCGCGCGGATCTTCGCCACCACTTCCGGCGGCACCGGCGCGCCGGCGGAAGTGACGCGTTGCACGCCGGTCAGTTTCTCGCCGTGCTCGGCGAGTACACGCATCAACGCGGGCGATCCGAACAGCTGGGTCACGCCGTATTTGCGGATGGCATGCAGGAGCTTGCGCGGATCGGCGCTGGCGGGTCGGGTCGGGTCCATGTCCGGGATGATCGAAGTCAGCCCCAGCGCGGGATCGAACAGCGCGAACGGTGGAAACGTCGGCAGGTCCACGCCGCCGGGCTGCATCCCGAACGCGTTGCCCAGCAGTTCGATCTGGGCGAGGAAATGCCGGTGCCGATAGACCACGCCCTTCGGCACGCCAGTGGAGCCGCTGGTGAACAGGATGCCGGCGACGTCGTCCGGCGACGTCTGCGCGAGTTGTGCTTCAGCGCGCGCGCCCTCGCGCTCGACGCGCGCCAGCGTGGTTCCGCTCCAGCCGAAACGACGGCCGACGGTAATGTGCTGCTTCGCGCTGCGCGCCCAACCCAGCAACAGGCGCGCGAGGTGCGCGATCGGGATGCCGATGAAAGCCTCGGGTTGCGCTTCGTCCAGGCATTGTTTCAGCGCGCGCCGGTCGATGCCCGGGTCGACCAGCACCGGCACCGCGCCGGCCTTGAACAACGCGAACATCAGCAGGAAGAACTCCGGCGACGGCCGCACCATGATCACCGTGCGCGTGCCGCGGACGATGCCGTGGCGCGCGAGGCCGGCGGCGATCGCATCGCTGCGCGAGTCAAGCTCGGCGTAGGTCAGGGTGATGTCGTAATTGGCGAAGCCATCGCTGCCGCGCGACCCGGGGCAACGGATCGCCACCTGCTGCGGCCGCTCGCGTGCGAGCCTGGGCAACACCGCGGCGATGTTGCACACGTAGCTCATGGCAGGGCGTGGGAATCCAGGAACCGGCGTATCGCCGGCACCAGCGCTTCCTGTTTGTCTTCCAGCACGTAGTGGCCGGCATCATCGAATGCGTTGATTTCGGCATTCGGCAACGCCGCGCGGAAACCGGCGAGGAAATGCTGATCGAACACGAAATCCTTCAGCCCCCAGCCGATGAACGCCGGCCGGTCCGCGAACTGCGGCAGGCGCTGTCCTGCCAGCTCCACCAGCGCCCACGCCTTGTCGCCCGGATGCAGCGGGATGTCCTGCATGAAACGCACGGTGCTGATGCGGTTGGCCCAGCTGTCGTACGGCGACACGTAGGCGCGGCGCACGTCGGCCGGCATTTTTTTCTCGACGCCGATATACGAAGCACCGCCGGAGAAGGCATTGAAGGCGCGGATGAGGAAGGCGCCGAATTTCGAATCGCGCCCCAGCGACAGCTGCCACGGCATCTTCTTCGCCGACGGCAACGGGAACGCGGCGGTGTTGGTGATCACCAGGCGCCTGACCTGCTGCGCATGCGACAGCGCCCAACCGAAGCCGATCATGCCGCCCCAGTCGTGCACGGCCAGGGTCACAGGACCGGCGATGCCGAGGTGATCGAGCAAGGCGGCAACATCATCGACGCGCGATTGCAGGGTGTAGTCGTAAGCGCTGTCGTCGGGCTTGTCCGAAAATCCCATGCCGATATGGTCGGGCACGATGCAACGGTATCTATCGCTCAGTCCTGACACCAGGTTGCGCCAGTAATAGCTCCACGACGGATTGCCGTGCAGCATGACCACGATTTCGCCGTCGCGCGGGCCTTCGTCCAGGTAGCTCATCGACAGGCCCGGACGGACCTGGAACTGCTTCGGCGTGAAGGGATAACCGGGAAGATTCATCGCGTACTGCCGCAGGAAAGAAAAGGGCCGGCGAACCGGCCCCTGGAAACGCTCGCCGGCTGGCTTACCAGACGACTTCGGCCATCGAACAGTTCAGGCCCGAACCGATGCCGAGCAGGGCGATGCGGTCGCCCTTCTTCAGGCGGCCCAGCTCCTTCAGCTTGCTCAGCACGATCGGTACGCTGGCGGGACCGATGTTGCCGTGCTCGCCGAAGATGGTCAGCACCTTCTTCGGATCGATGCCGAAGGCCTTGATGAAGGCCTGGGTGTGCACCTGGCTGACCTGGTGGATGACGAACTGGTCCAGCTCGTCCACCGCCCAGCCCAGGGCCAGCTTGGCCGCGGCGAAGGTCTTCTGCGCCAGCTTCATGCCCTCGATCAGCAGCATGCGGGTATCGGTGACCATGCGGTCCAGGTTGCCGCGGCACAGGTTGTTCCACTGCGTGGCCGCGCGGGTCACGCCGCCCCGGTAACGTGGCGCGTCCGGGGTCAGTTCGCTGCGCGACATCACCATCGCGGCGGCGCCGCAGCCCAGGGTCAGGGTGGCCAGTTCGTTGCGGAACTGTTCCTCGGTGACATCGGGCGACTGCATCCGTTCCAGGGTCATCTTGTAGGCGAGGTTGGCGGTTTCGCCGTCCACCACCAGGGCGTAGTCGATCTCGCCGCGCTCGATCATGCGCGCGGCGATGTCCATGCCGTTGATGAAGGCCAGGCAGGCGTTGGCGACGTCGAAGTTCTGGCAGTTCTCGCCCAGGCCCAGGTTGCCCGAGACGATGCTGGCGGTGGAAGGTTCCAGGTAATCGCGGCTGACCGAGGTGTTGACCAGCAGGCCGACCTGGCTGCCGTCGATGCCGGCGTCGATCAGGGCCTTGCGCGCGGCCTGGGTGGCCACGTCGGAGGAAAGGGTGTCGTCGTCCCACAGGCGGCGGGCATGGATGCCGGCGATGTCGCCCAGCACGTCGGTGCGGATGCCCAGGCGCTGCAAGGTGGGCTTCAACTGCTCGTTGATGGTTTTGGAAGTCAGCGTGTGCGGCGCATCGATATGCGCCAGTCCCGCGATGGAGACGTTCTGGAAGAGCATCGAAATTAGCGCCGAGGCTGGAACTGAGGGGCGACAAGGGTACCGGCTTCGGGCCTTCACCGCATCTTTACGCTTTGCCCCTGCCGGCCTCCTCCCCCGCCAGCGCAACGGGGGAGGGGCAAAAGCTCAGCGTCCGGGGCAGCGCCAGGCCGCGAAACGCTGCTCACCGTCGGCCGGATCGCCCAGTGGCTGCACGGCGTTGGCCTGGATCCCCGGAGCCTCGTTGCGGGCCAGGGTCTCCAGTTCGTCGCGCACCCGCAGCGCGTTGCGTTCATAGAAGGCCACGCTGTCCTTGACCGAGACCGCGACTTCGCCACGCTTTTCGCAATCGGCCGGGGCCGCACCCGCGGCGATCACGCGCACGTTGCTGGCGCCGGGGGCCATGTGCACCCAGGTGCAGCCGGAGAGGAAGAAGACCGCGGCAGCGGCGATCAGGGGGAGACGCATGGGCAGGATCCTTGTGGGCGAAAACAAAACGCACGGGATTATGGTCCCGTGCGTCTGAATTGAGGTGGAAAGCGGGAGGTCGGGGGAGCAAGACCAAGAGCAACCCCTCCCCAACCCTCCCCTGCGCTGCGCGCAAGGGAGGGGCAGGAATTACTTGGCGGGCTTCACCGGCTTGCCGTCCGAATCCAGCACCGTGACCTCGCCCAGGTTCAACGCGCGCACCGGCTGCTCGATCTTCGACAGGTCGCCGACCACCACGTACATCAGCGACTCCGGAACGAGGGTCCTGGCGGCGGCCTGCACGTCGGCTGCGGTCATCGCGTCGTTGCGCGCCTTGTATTGCACGATGTAGTCATCCGGGCGGCCATAGCGCAGGTTGCTGCTGATCTGGCCCTGCACCGCGGCGGCGGTTTCGTAGCCACCGGGCAGGCTCAGGGTGTTGCTGGCGCGGATCTTGGTGATTTCGGCCGCGGTCGCCGGCTTCTGGCCGCTGGCGAAGGCCGTGATCTCCGAACGCAGCTCCTTGATCGAATCGGCGGTACGGTCGGTCTGCACCGCGGCCGAGGCGAACCATGGGCGCTGGCCCAGGGTGTTGCTGGCGTTGCTGTAGGAGCCGTAGGCCCAGTGCTTGTCCTCGCGCAGGTTGCTGTTGAGGCGCGAGGTGAATTCGCCGCCAAGCACGCCGTTGGCGAAATCGAAGTCGATGCTGCCGGCATCGCCGGTGGGCGGAACCAGCTGGCCGACATAGACGTTGGATTGGGTCGCGCCGGGCTGGTTGATCAGGTAGACGCGCGGAGCGGTGGGGGCCGCGACTTTGGCCACCGCCGGCAGCACCGGGGCGTCGGCGGGGGTCTTCCAGTCGCCGAAGCGCTGTTCCAGCAGGGGCAGGATCTGCTGCAGGGTGGTGTCGCCGACGACCACGATGCGAGCCTTGTCCGGTTGCAGCCAGTTGCCGTGGAAGGCGACCAGGTCTTCGCGGGCCAGCGAGGCGATCGAGGCCTCGGTGCCGCTGCCGGTGAACGGGATGGCGTACGGGTGGCCGGCGCCGTAGAGCAGCGGCGGCATGATCCGCATGGCTGCGGTCTGCGGACGCGCCTTCTCCTGCTTGATCCCGGCGATCCAGGTGGCGCGCACGCGCTCGAGTTCGTCCGGGTCGAAGCGGGGACGACGCATCACGTCGGCCAGCAGGTCCAGCGATTCGGGCAGTTTGTCGCTCAGCGCCGAGAGGCCGACCGTGGCGCTGTCGAGGCTGGCGCCGGCGCCGATTTCCGCGCCCAGTTCTTCCTTGCGCGAGGCCAGTTCCAGGGCACCGTACTTGCCCGCGCCTTCGTCGAGCATGGCCATGGTGAAGCTGGCGGTGCCAAGTTTCTTGCCGACATCGGCGGTGTAGCCGCCCGGGAATTCGACCGACAGCTGCACCACCGGGGTTTCATGGCGCTCGGCCAGCACCACCTGCATGCCGTTGGACAGGTTGGCGCGCTGCAGCGCCGGGAAGGTCAGCGCCGGGAAGCTGCTGGTCTTCGGCAGGCCCGCACTGCGATCGATGTCGCTCTTGACCGTCTTGAACTTCGGGTCGACCGCCGGAACCGCCGCCGGCTTGCTGGCCGGTGCGGCCTGCACGGTTTCCGGCAGCGACGAGGCCGGGGTTTCGCTGGGCTCCACCACCAGGGTGTGCGAACCCACGCCCAGCCATTTCCTGCCTACCGCCTGCACGCTGGCCGGGGTGGCGGAATCGATGTCGGCCAGATCGGTCTTATAGCAATCGGGCTTGCCGGTATACACCGCGCACTGGGCCAGCACGTCGGACTTGCCACCGAAACCACCGATGCGCTCGATGCCGCGCACGAAGCCGGCGCGGGTGGTGACCTTCGCGCGCTCCAGTTCCTCGGCGCTCGGGCCCTCGGCGAGCAGGCGCTGCAGTTCCTCGTCGAGGGCCTTCTCCACCTTGGCCGCGTCCACGCCTTCCTTGACCGTGGCCATCAGGAAGAAGGTGCCGCTCAGCTCGCTGCTCCAGGCGTAGGCGCTGGCGTTGTCGGCGATCTTGTCGGCGTGCACCAGGCGGGTGTCGAAGCGCGACGAGGCGCTGCCGCCCAGCACCTGGGCGAACAGGTCGAGCAGGGTCGCTTCCCTGGTGCCGAGTTCGGCCACCGGCCAGGCGCGGTAGATGCGCACCTGCGGCACGCGGTCGGGCACGGTCTCGCGGGTGTCCTTGTCGCGCTTGGGAATGCTGGTCGGCATGTCCGCCAGCGTGGCGCTGGCCGGGATATCGCCGAAGTATTCGGTGACTTTCTGTTTCGCGGTCTTCAGGTCGATGTCGCCGGCCAGCACGAGCACGGCGTTGTTGGGGCCGTACCAGCTCTTGAACCAGGTCTTGACGTCGTCCAGGGTCGCGGCGTCGAGGTCGGCCATCGAGCCGATCGTCTGCCAGCTGTACGGATGCCCGGCCGGGTACAGGGCCTCGAACATCCTGGCGCTGATACGGCGGCCGTAGGGTTGGTTTTCGCCCTGGCGCTTTTCGTTCTGGACCACGCCGCGCTGTTCGTCCAGGCCTTTCTGGTCGATCGCCCCGAGCAGGTGGCCCATGCGGTCCGACTCCATCCACAGCGCCATGTCCAGCGCCGTGGTCGGCACGTTCTGGAAGTAGTTGGTGCGGTCCTGGTTGGTGGTCCCGTTCTGGTCGGTCACGCCGACCAGTTCGAAAGGCTCGAAATACTCGGCCTTGTGGTTCTCCGAGCCCTGGAACATCAGGTGTTCGAACAGATGGGCGAAACCGGTGCGGCCGGGCTGCTCGTTCTTGCTGCCGACGTGGTACCACAGGTTCACCGCCACGATCGGCGCCTTGCGGTCGGTGTGCACGATCACCCGCAGGCCGTTGGCCAGGGTGAACTCGTCGTACTGGATTTCCACCTGCGCGGACTGGCCGGACTTGGCCAGGGCCGCCTGCGGCGACACGGCCAGGCCTGCCAAGGCAGTGGACAGCGCGACGGCGAGCAGCGCGGCACACGGGCGGAAAACAGTCATCAGACACTCCTTGTTGTATGGGTTCGACAGCACAGGCTCGCGATGCTACCCGCCGCGCCGGGTCATTACACTAGGCCACAAGGCATGGCGGGCAAGCAGGAGCAAGGCATGCACACGCAGAGCACGGGCACGAAGCGTTGCCTGGTAACCGGAGCGAACCGGGGACTGGGATTGGAATTCGTGCGCCAGCTTCTGGCGCGGGGCGATCGCGTTATCGCCACCTGCCGCCACCCCGGCAAGGCCACGGCCCTCAACGCGCTGGCCGGCGAATATCCCGGGCACGTGCATGTGGTGCCGTTGGAGGTGGCGGAGCCGAAGAGCCACGCCTCGCTCGTCCATGAGCTGGTCCTGCTCACCGACGGCGAGCCGCTGGACCTGCTGGTCAACAACGCCGGCGTGCTGCGAGGGGGCGAGCGCTTCGGAACGGTGCAGGCGATCGACCTGGAGAACAGTTTCCGCACCCATGCGCTCGGGCCCTTCCTGCTGACCCAGGCCCTGGCCACGCAGCTGGCCGACGGAGCGCGGGTGGCGAATATTTCCTCGGAAGTAGGGTCGATCGCGCTGCGCCAGGAATTCCGCACACCCAGTTACGCGATCGGCAAGGCTGCGCAGAACATGGCGACTTCATTGCTGGCGCAGGCGCTCACGCCTCGCGGCATCGTCGTGGTCGCACTGCATCCTGGCTGGGTGCGGACCGACATGGGCGGTGAACAGGCATCACTTGCCCCGCAAGAGTCGGTCGCCGGCCTGTTGCGGGTGATCGATCAGCTGGCGCCACAGGATTCCGGCACGTTCCTGGATTGGCAGGGCCAGACGCTGCCCTGGTAAGCGCGTGCGATTCCTGCGGCGCTTGCAACCCTTCCCGACCTGAGCGCATCCCAACTACTGTCCAGATCGCTGGCCGGATCGAGTTCCTACGGGTCACACGGCAGGGTCACAGCAGGCTTCATCGAACGTCCTTGCAAGTAACCAGTCGCCATGACGGACACCGGAGCGGACAGGCGGACACCGTCATCTCGGCAGGTTTCTACAGTTAAAACAATGACTTGAAGTTGGCACGGGTCATGCGTGGTAACTGGCAAGACCCGAATACAGCCAAGCAACACTGAATATTCACTGAACGAAAGAACCGCTGATGCAAGTTCTACTTGACCGATCTGATTAGGTGTACTACTTTACTACCACACCACCCAACAACGTCACCACTACAGAGGCTTGTCATGAACACCAACTCCCTGCTCCCGCTGACCGCCGCCATCCTGTTCTCCGTCTGCGCCGGCTCGATGCTGATCTCCACCCAGTCCACCAACGCCGCCACGGCGAGCGCCTCGGCCGCGGCCAACAGCCATATCGTCGACCTGCCGGCCGTCACCGTGCGCCCGGCCGCTGACGACCTGGCCTACTTCCAGGCCAACAAGATCGTCGACCTGGCCGCCGTGACCGTGCGTCCCGAAGCCAACGACCTGGCCTACTTCCAGGCCAACAAGGTCGTCGAGTTCGCCGCCGTGACCGTCCGTCCCGAAGCCCACGACCTGGCTTACTTCCTGGCCGACAACACGGCACGCATCGTCGACATGCCGGTCATGACCGTGCGTCCTTCGGTCGAGGACATCCAGACCGTCGCCGTCGGTGTCGCCACCCTGGCCCAGCAGCTGGCTTCGCGTTGATCGCTTGAAGCAACACCCGCGGTAACAGGAACCACCCGCTTCAAGCATCGCCGGAGCCTCTGCGCGGATAACGCGCACGTAGAATCCGCGCGATGAATACCGACAACGCAACGCCTGCACTCGACCTCGACGTGCTGCTGTACCAGCCGGAGATTCCCCCGAACACCGGCAATGCGATCCGCCTCTGCGCCAATACCGGCGCGCGGCTGCACCTGATCGAACCGCTCGGCTTCGACCTGGACGACAAGCAGCTACGACGCGCCGGCCTGGACTACCACGAATACGCCCGCCTGCAGGTTCACCCTTCGCTGGAAGCCGCGCTCGCGGCGATCTCGCCCCGGCGCCTGTTCGCGCTCAGCACCCGCGGCGCCCTGCGCTACGACCAGCC
>JAKFDG010000208.1:0-3092 GCA_036677285.1 Pseudoxanthomonas sp. | reverse complement strand
ACCGCCACGGTGCCGGCCTCGGCCATCGCGCGCACCCCGGCTTCCGAAGTGTGTTCCACATGGTCGGCGGAAAGTCCGCCAAATTCCGCCACCAGCGCCGCGCCTTCGCCATCGCTCAACTGGTCGGCGTGCAGCTTGACCGGCAATCCCAGCTCGCGCGCCGTTTCGAACACGCGCCGCGTCTGCGCGGAAGAAAACCCGATGCGCTCGCAGAACGCATCCACCGCATCCACCAGGCCCTGATCTTTCAGGCGCGGCAACCACCCGCATACGGCATTGATGTAGTCGTCGGCCCGCCCGGCGAACTCCAGCGGCAACGCGTGCGCACCCAGGAAAGTCGTGCGCACCGTGATGCCGAGTCCGTCGCCGATGCGCCGCGCCACGCGCAGCATCTTGCGCTCGTTTTCGAAGTCGAGGCCGTAGCCCGACTTGATCTCCAGCGTGGTCACGCCGTCGGTCATCAGCGCATGCGCCCGCGGCAGGGTTTGGGCGAACAGTTCGTCCTCGCTCGCTTCACGCGTGGCGCGCACGCTGGACAGGATGCCGCCGCCGCTGCGGGCGATGTCCTCGTAGCTCGCGCCCTGCAAACGCTGTTCGAATTCGCCGGCGCGATCGCCCGCGAACACCGCATGGGTATGGCAGTCGACCAGGCCGGGCGTGATCCAGCCATCTCCCTCCGCAAAGTCGTGCGCCAATGCTTCCGGTTCGCCGGGCAGGTCCGCACGCGCGCCGACGAAGCACAGCACGCCGTCGTGCCAGCCCAGCGCGGCGTCCTCGATCGCGCCATAGCCGCTGTCGCCTTCCAGCGTCGCCAGGCTGACGCCGGTGATCAATCCATCCCACAGCGGTTCGAGTTTCGTGCCCATGCGGCGATTGTAGACGCAGGCCAGTCGCGTTCCCGTGGAAGTCGGGCGAGAATGCGGCCATGACCCAGACCGCAGCCCCGCAACTATGGACACCCGATGGCTGGGTGCCTGATCACGCCGTCGCAGTCTTTCCTGAAGGAAGCTGGATCGTCCCCGGCATCCCCAACCTGCACTCGCATGCCTTCCAGCGCGCAATGGCGGGGCTGGCAGAACGGCAGACCCACCCGGAAGACAGCTTCTGGACCTGGCGCGAAACCATGTACCGTTTCGCCGAGAGGATGACGCCGGAAAGCACCTACGCCGTCGCCACGCAGCTTTATACGGAGATGTTGGAAGCCGGCTACACCACGGTGTGCGAATTCCATTACCTGCACCATGCGCCCGATGGCCGCCCCTACGATGATCCGGCCGCGATGTCGCGCGCGCTCATCGCCGCGGCGCGCGACACCGGCATCCGCCTGACCCTGCTGCCGGTGCTGTACATGACCGGCGGTTTCGATGGGCGCGCGCTGAGCCCGCGCCAACAACGCTTCGGTCATGACGTCGAAGGCTTCCTGCGCCTGATCGAAACCTTGCGTGCCGAAGAGGACGAAACCCTGCGTATCGGCTGCGCCTTCCACAGCCTGCGCGCGGTGCCGGAAGCGGCGATGCGCGAGGTGCTGGCGGCGTTGCCGGCCGACACGCCGCTGCATATCCACATCGCCGAACAGATCGGCGAAGTGCAGGATTGTCTTTCGCTGCGCGGGGCGCGGCCGGTGGAATGGTTGCAGCAGGAGTTCGCGGTCGATGCGCGCTGGACGCTGGTGCATGCGACCCATCTGACGCCGGTGGAAACGAAACAGCTCGCAGCCAGCGGCGCGACCGTGGCGATCTGCCCGACCACCGAAGCCAACCTCGGCGATGGCCTGTTCCCGCTGCGCGCCTATCTGGACGCCGGCGGCGCCTGGGGCATCGGGTCCGATTCGCACATCTCGGTATCGCCGGTGGAAGAACTGCGTTGGCTGGAATACGGCCAGCGCCTGGCCACGCGCCATCGCAACATCGCGGTCAGGCAGGACTCCACGAGCGTCGGCGAAACCTTGTTGCGTGGCGCGCTCGCCAGTGGCCGGAATGCGACTGGGCAAACAAGCGACACCGATTTCATCGTGCTCGATGCCGATGCCGCCCTCTTCGCTGGCATGCGTCCGGACGATGCGATCGATCGCTGGATCTTCAGCGGCAACATCAACGCGGTGCGCGAAGTCCATGTCGCCGGCAAGCGCGTGGTGGCCGACGGGCGGCATCACGATCGCGACCTGATTTCGACGCGTTACCGGCAGACCCTGCACGGGTTGCTCGCCGGTTAGCGCAATTCAGGCGAACAGATCGTCGCCAGCCGGCAACGCGCCTTCCAGCTGCAGCAGGAACTGCTTGGTCGGCAATCCGCCGCCGAAGCCGGTGAGCGATCCATCCGCGCCGATCACGCGATGGCAAGGCAGCACGATGGGCAGCGGATTGCGGCCGTTGGCCGCACCCACCGCACGCATCGCGGTCGGCTTGCCCACGCGCTGCGCGAGTTGCGAGTAGCTGATGGTCTCGCCGTAGGGGATGGTCGCCAAGGTCCGCCAGACCTGTTCCTGGAACGCGGTGCCTTGCGGCGCCAGTGGCAGGTCGAAATCCCTTCGCTTGCCATCGAAATATTCATCGAGCTGTTTGCGGGTGAGGTCGAGCACTTCGTTGTCTCCTTCGCGCCAGTCGTGCAGTCGCGACATGGGATGACGAGGCGTATGGAATTCGATCAGGCGCAGGCCCGCGTTGTCCGCGGCCAGGAGCAGAGGCCCGACCGGACTGTCAATGTGGCGGTAGAACACCATGCTTGCCATCTCCATCAAGGCTTGTCCTTCGTAGCGATTTTTGGCGGCGCCATCGAATCCTTCCACAACTGGATCACCGCATACGCGCGCCACGGACGCCATGCCTCCGCGCGGGCCGACAACGCCTTCGCGGTCATGCGCGTGCCATCGGTCGGCACCGCCTTCTGCAGCACCAGGTCGTCCGCCGGGAAAGCATCGGGATGGCCCATTGCGCGCATGGCGATGTAGTGCGCGGTCCACGGACCGATGCCGGGCAGGGCGACCCAGCGCGCAACGAAATCATCGAGGGTGCGTTCGCCGTTGAAATCCACGCGCCCGTCCAGCAGCGCACGCGCGACCGTGCGCAGCGTATCGGCGCGGGTGCGGGTCAGGC
>JAKFDG010000207.1:0-5449 GCA_036677285.1 Pseudoxanthomonas sp. | reverse complement strand
TGGCGCGACTGGAGGAACTGGCCCGCGCGGCCGGCACGTCGAGAGCGGTGCTGGCAGCCAATCTGCTGCGCCAAGGCAACGCCCCGCTGGCGCATATCGCCGAAGAAGTGGGCTACCAGACCGACACCGCTTTCAGTCGCGCCTTCCACCGCGAGTTCGGGGACCCGCTGGCTGCGTGGCCCCGCAGCCAGGCCATGCGCGAGGATGTGGCGGATTGGGGGAAAAAGCCCCGCAATGCGGGGCCTTTTCTTGTCGTCGACTGGCCCCAGGCGCTTACGCCTGGACTTCTTCCTTATACGCATCCACCGGGATGCAGGCGCACATGACGTTCTTGTCGCCGTAGACGTTGTCCACTCGCGCCACCGGCGGCCAGTACTTCTGCAGCTTCAGCGTGGCCAGCGGGAACGCGGCCAGCTCGCGCGGATAGGCGTGGGTCCACTCGCTGGCCATGACCATGGTCGCGGTGTGCGGCGCGTTCTTCAGCGGGTTGTCCTCGCGATCGAGCGTGCCGGCTTCTACCGCGCGGATCTCGTCGCGGATCTCGATCATGGCGTCGATGAATCGGTCCAGTTCGTGCTGCGATTCGCTTTCGGTGGGTTCCACCATCAGCGTGCCGGCGACCGGGAAGCTCAGCGTCGGCGCGTGGAAGCCGAAGTCGATCAGGCGCTTCGCCACGTCTTCCGCGCCGATCCCGGTCGCGTCCTTGAGCGGACGCAGGTCGAGGATGCACTCGTGCGCGACCAGTCCGTTGCGGCCGGTGTACAACGTCTCGTAATGCGGCGCGAGGCGCCTGGCGATGTAGTTGGCGTTGAGCAGGGCCACTTGGGTCGCCTTGCGCAGGCCCTGGGTGCCCATCAGGGTGATGTACATCCACGAGATCGGCAGGATGCTGGCCGAACCGAAGCTCGAGGCGCTGACCATGCCGACGTCGCCTTCGCCACCCAGCGTGCGCGGCAGGAACGGGGCGAGATGCGACTTCACCGCGCACGGGCCGACGCCGGGGCCGCCGCCGCCGTGGGGGATGCAGAAGGTCTTGTGCAGGTTGAGGTGGGAGACGTCCGAACCCCACTTGCCGGGCTTGGCGACGCCGACCAGGGCGTTCATGTTGGCGCCGTCGGTGTACACCTGTCCGCCGTGCGCGTGCACGATCTCGCAGATGGCGACGATGTCTTCCTCGAACACACCATGCGTGGACGGGTAGGTGATCATCAACGCGGCAAGGCGATCGCTGTACTTCCCGGCGGCGCGGCGGATGTCCTCCACATCGACGTTGCCGTTGCTGTCGCACTTGGTGACGACCACGGTCATGCCGCACATCTGCGCCGAGGCCGGATTGGTGCCGTGCGCGGATTCGGGGATCAGGCAGATGTCGCGCTTGTCGTCGCCGCGCGAGCGGTGATAGGCGCGGATCGCGAGCAGGCCGGCGTATTCGCCCTGTGCGCCGGAGTTGGGCTGCAGGCTGACCGCATCGTAGCCGGTGCATTCGACCAGCATCGCTTCCAGTTCGTCGATCAGCTGCTTGTAGCCGGTGGCCTGTGCGGCGGGGGCGAGCGGATGGATATTGCCGAACTCCGGCCAGGTCACCGGGATCATCTCGGCGGTGCCGTTGAGCTTCATCGTGCAGCTGCCCAGCGGGATCATGGTGCGATCCATGGCCAGGTCCTTGTCGGCCAGCGCGCGCATGTAGCGCAGCAGTTCGTGCTCGCTGTGGTGGGTGTTGAACACCGGATGCTGCAGGAACCCGGACTTGCGCCGCAGCGTGGCGGGCAGGACGTCGGTGGCGTTGGCGTCGAGCGCGTCGATGTCGTCGATCTGCGCGCCGAAGATCCTGGCCAGTGCGACGACGTCTGCGCGGGTGGCGGTTTCGTCCAGGCTGATGCCTACGCTGTTCGCATCGATCTTGCGCAGGTTGATCCGCTGGTGGCTGGCGTACAGGTGGATCTCGGCCGCGTCGACGCCGGTGACGTGCAGGGTGTCGAAGAAGCCGTCGCCGACTTCGACGCCGACCCCGCGCAGCGCATCGGCCAGGATCGCGGCGAGGCGATGGGTGCGGCGGGCGATGCGGGTCAGGCCTTCGGGGCCGTGGTAGACGGCGTACATGCTGGCCATCACCGCCAGCAGCACCTGCGCGGTGCAGATGTTGCTGGTCGCCTTCTCGCGACGGATGTGCTGTTCGCGCGTCTGCAGGGTCAGGCGGTACGCGGGCTTGCCTTCGGCATCCACCGACACGCCGATCAGGCGGCCCGGCATCGAACGCTTGTAGGCGTCGCGGCAGGCCATGAACGCGGCGTGTGGACCGCCGAAACCGAACGGCACGCCGAAGCGCTGCGAGTTGCCGACGACGATGTCCGCGCCCCATTCGCCGGGCGCGGCGATCAGGGTCAGCGCAAGGAGGTCGGTGGCCACGGCGACCAGGCCGCCGCGCGCGTGCACGGCATCGGCGAGCGCCTTGTGGTCGCCGACCTGGCCGAAGGTATCGGGGTATTGCAGCAACACGCCGAAGGCGTCGGTGTTCATCGCCTCGGCGTCGTCGCCGATCACCAGCTCGATGCCGAGCGGCTCGGCGCGGGTGCGGATCACTTCCAGCGACTGCGGATGCACGCCACGGGAAACGAAGAACACGTTCGACTTCGACTTGCACGAACGCTTGGCCAGGGTCATCGCCTCGGCGCAGGCGGTGGCTTCGTCCAGCAGCGAGGCGTTGGCGATCTCCATCCCGGTCAGGTCGGCGACCATGGTCTGGAAGTTGATCAGCGCTTCCATGCGGCCCTGCGAGATCTCCGCCTGGTACGGCGTGTACGCGGTGTACCAGGCCGGGTTCTCGAGGATGTTGCGCAGGATGACGTTGGGGGTGAGGGTGCCGTAATAGCCCTGGCCGATGAAGCTGCGGAACACTTCGTTCCTGTCCGCGATGGCGCGGATCTTGGCCAGCGCCTCGACCTCGTCGATCGCCTGGGGCAGGGCCAGCGGCGCGGGCGACTTGATGTTGCCGGGGACGATGGCATCGGTCATCGCATCGAGCGAATCGTGGCCGATGACCTGCAACATGTGCGCGATCTCGGCGTCGTTGGGGCCGATGTGGCGTTCGAGGAACGCGGAATGGTGTTCGAGTTCGCGCAGGGAAGGCGAGGAGTTCTGAGGCATGACTGGGGCGTCCGTTGGATACTCATGAGAGCCGGGCTTCATGAGCTGCACGCGCGAAGCCGCACGCGGGGCGCCCCTCTGTCCTTTTGCCTGAGAGTTTGGAAGCGCGGACGAGGGAGGTGTTCTCCTCGCTTGCTTCTTGCCCCTTCGGCGCCGGATTCAACCGGTCTCTCCAGAGTGTGTGCACGCGGCGGTCACTAGCCTGAGCGATTACGGGCGTTGCGCCTTCGGCAGCGGGCCGGCCTTGGACAGGCATGATCCGCTTCTTCCACCACGTGCTGCGGGGAAATTATACCCCGCGTCCGTCCGTGTGGCTGCGGATAGGCCCATGCGCGGATAGGCACTAACATGGGTCTTCCAGGCACCGATATCCCGCGGATTCATGAACAAACCCCCATTCCAGCTGGGTCAGATCGACCACGTGGTGCTGCGCATACGCGATCTCGCCACCATGCAGGCCTTCTATTGCGATGTCCTCGGCTGCACGGTCGAGCGCCGCCAGGAGGCAATCGGCTTGATCCAGCTGCGTGCCGGCAGTTCATTGATCGACCTTGTCCCGGTCGACGGCAAGCTTGGCCGCATGGGTGGCGCGGCCCCCGGCGTGGAGGGGCGCAACATGGATCACCTGTGCCTGAGCGTGATGCCGTTCGAACGCGAAGCGATCCTCGAGCACCTGCAGGCCCACGGGGTACGCATCGGCGAGTTCGGCTCGCGTAATGGCGCGGAAGGCGAAGGGCCGTCGCAGTATCTGTACGACCCGGAAGGCAACATGGTCGAACTGAAGGGGCCGCCGGATGTCGCCGCGCCCCGCGACATGGAAGGTTGATGACCCCGACGAGAACCACCCCAATGCGGCGCATGGCGTTCCTGCTCGGCGGGCTGGCCATGTTCGGCCCGTTCTCCATCGACACCATCTTCCCCGCATTCCCGCCGATGGCTGCGCAGCTCGGCGCCGACAAGATCGCCATGCAGCAGACCATCAGCGTCTACCTGCTGGCGTATGCGCTGATGAGCATCGTGCACGGACCGCTATCCGACGCGATCGGGCGGCGCAAGGTGATCATCGGCGGGCTGGTGGTGTTCACCCTCGCTTCGGTGGGCTGCGCACTCTCGTTCGACCTCACGACGCTGCTCTGTTTTCGCGCGTTGCAGGGGCTTTCCGCAGGCGTTGGACTGATCGTGGGCCGCGCGGCGATTCGCGACCTGTTCCAGGGCGATGACGCGCAACGCCTGATGAGCCAGGTGTCGATGATCTTCGGCATCGCCCCGGCCATCGCCCCCATTGTCGGCGGCTGGATCCTGGGATGGGGCGAATGGCCGGTGATCTTCTGGTTCCTGGCCGGGTTCTCGGTGCTGCTGCTGCTGTGCACCGCGCTGTGGCTGCCGGAAACCCATCCGAAGGAAGCGCGTTTGCCGCTGGCGCCGAAACGCATGCTGCGCGACTACGTCTACATCTTCCTCAATCCGCGTTTCCAGCGATTGGCCGCGGCCGGTTCGCTCAACTTCGCCGGGCTGTTCCTGTACATCGCCTCGGCGCCGGCGTTCGTGATGGACCTGCTGCATCTGAACGAGCGCCAGTTCGCGTGGCTGTTCATCCCCACCATCGGCGGCATGACCCTGGGCGCGTTCGTGTCCGGTCGCGCGGCGGGACGCATCAGTGGCGCGCGATTGGTGGGGATCGGCTTCGCCTGCGGCGGCGTGGCCGCGCTGGGCAACGTGGCCTACAACGCGCTGGCCACCACGATGGAAATCCCGTGGGCGGTGTTGCCGATGGTGCTGGCCGCCTTCGGCGTGGCCCTGATCTTCCCGATCGTGACCCTGGCGATCCTGGACATGTATCCGCGCCACCGTGGTTCGGCGTCGTCGCTGCAGGCGTTCACCAGTTTGGTGTTGAACGCGCTCGTCGCCGGCGTGCTGTCGCCGCTGCTCAGCCACCATGGGTTGCACCTGGCGCTGGCGGCGGCGGTGTTCACCTTGCTGGGGTGGCTGTTCTGGCGCTGGGAAATGCATGTGGGCAAGCGTTTGCCGAAATCAGGGGCCGATGCGGCGTCGATGGAGCCGACAAACCAGCTGTGACGCAGTATCTTCAATCCTGTTTGCAGGCG
The DNA here is from genome assembly GCA_036677285.1 of Pseudoxanthomonas sp. Classification (GTDB taxonomy): domain Bacteria; phylum Pseudomonadota; class Gammaproteobacteria; order Xanthomonadales; family Xanthomonadaceae; genus Pseudoxanthomonas_A. Next base: position 200 of record JAKFDG010000207.1, on the reverse strand, counting down.
ATTTCCGAGTCCATGTCGATCAATTCAAAAATCAGGCGCGAAGCCAGGAAGCGCAACACGGCCAAAGCAAGCGCCCGGAAACCGGCCGGCGCCGCGATCGAGCCGCACGCGGAACTGCGCGACCAGCAGGGCCAGTTGCTGGCCGGCGTCGTGCGCCGCGAGGGCGAATGGGTGCTGGGTCTGGGCGGGCAGATCGCCGG
>JAKFDG010000206.1:0-4511 GCA_036677285.1 Pseudoxanthomonas sp. | reverse complement strand
CGAGGAAGCGTGGCTGCGGCACCAGTTCGTGTTCGTTGCCCGGCTTGCGCAGATGCTGCTCCGGCAGGGGGTTCTGCGGCTGCCTGCGGACACCCGCCTGCACCGGCTTCTTCTCCTCGGACTTCGCGGACTTCGATTTGTCCTTCGCGTCCACCTTGCGCTGGATCGCCTGCTGCTTCTTCACCACTTTGCGCGTGGCGGAGCTGGGCGGAGGCTTGGTCGCCATGGAGCAGGTTCCTTGTCGTTAGCTTTCAGATGCGGTCGTCTATGCCGACCACCCCGAACTTCTTGGCGCAGTGCGCGCAGCAGAAGAACTTGCCGGCGCCCTCGGCGCCGTGGCCGATGATCCTGCAGCCGCAATGCGCGCAGGTGGGGGCGAAGGCGTGGATCGCACACTCGAAGGAATCGAAAGTGCCGCGACGTTCGCCCTGGGTGACGGTGAAGGATTTGTCGTAGTCGTTGCCGCAGACATCGCAGATGGCCATGGGGAGCTTCCGGTTGATGTGGGGACCCAGTCTCCAGCGCACGCACTTCACGCACGGTGAAATCGGAACGTCGCTACGTGGACTTTTCCTTAGCGGATTTGCTCGAGAGCGCCTGCGCCTGCGTGCGATGCGCCCTGGCGAGGAACTTCAGCGCAGCCTGCTCCCACTGGCGCCCGCCACGCGCGCCGTTTGCCACGCGCGACAGGCTGCCGTCGCGCCAGCCGTCGAATACGCACGGATCGATGTAGGCCTTGCGGCATACCGCGGGCGTGTTGCCCAGGGCATCGGCGACTTCCTTGATGACCTCGTTCTGCAGTTGCTTCAGCACCTGTTCGTTCGCTCCCTCCGGCATGGGCGTGGCAGCAAGATGCTGGAAGGCGGCCAGGGTCCCACCCCAGGTACGGAAATCCTTGGCGGTGAAGGCTTCGCCCATGGTCAAGCGCAGGTAGTCGTTGATCTCGCCCGATTCCACCGGTTGCAGGTTGCCGTCGTCGTCGCGGTACTGGAACAGCGCCTGGCCCGGCAGCTGCTGCACGCCGCGGATCAGCTTGACCAGGCGCCGGTCGTCGATCTCGGTGTCCTGCGCCTGCCCGCCCTTGCCATTGAAGCGCAGGCGCACGCGGCCGCCACTGACGAACTCGGCGTGGCGGTTGCGCAGGGTGGTCAGGCCGAAAGACTTGTTGTCGCGCGCGTATTCCACGTTGCCCACGCGCAGCAGGGTATCGGCCATCACCGCGACCACGATCGCCAGCACCTTGTCGCGCGGATGTCCCGGCAGGGCCAGGTCCCGGCGCAACGCCCGGCGCAGCTTCGGCAACACGCGGCCGAAGGCAAGCAAGCGGTCGAACTTGCCGTCGCCGCGCAGCGCATTCCAGTGCGGGTGGTAGCGGTACTGCTTGCGCTTGCGCGCATCGCGGCCAGTGGCTTGCAGGTGCCCACGTGGATTGCGGCAGATCCAGACTTCGGTATACGCCGGCGGGATGGCCAGGGCGCGGATGCGCGCCAGGGTGGACGCATCGCGGACCACGCGGCCATCGGGCATCCGATAGCCGAACCCCCGGCCCGCGCGACGGCGGGTGATTCCCGGATCGCTGTCGCTCACGTAGACCAGCCCGGCATCGGCTGCCTGCGCCGCGGCGTCGCCGACGGCTTCCACATCGGTGGTTCGGCGGGCGGTTCGGCTCCTGGCAGGCGACATGGACCGATGATGGAGCGGCTGGGTTAACGCCTTGCGAATGCGGGTTCGGCGATGCTTGAATCAGGCCAACCCTCTTTCCGGAGTTCCGCATGTCCCGACTTCTCCTGCCCGCCGCGCTGCTGACCCTCGCCCTGGCCGCCTGCGCGCCGACGCCGGATGAACAAGCCGTGGCCGTGGCCCAATCCGAGCAACGCGCCCAGCAGGATGCGCAGCCCGCGCCAGCCGAACCGGCCATACCCGTCGGCGCGTGCGACGACACGCAGGCGCAATGGGCCATCGGCAAGGCCGTGACCGAAGCCGACGTGGAACAGGCGCGCAAGGACAGTGGGGCGCAAACCGCGCGCACGCTGAAACCCGGCCAGATGGTCACGATGGAGTTCAATGCCAATCGCCTGAACCTGGATGTGGACGGCGCCGGCGTGGTGACGGCGGTGCGCTGCGGCTGACTTGCTGCCGCGGCCCTTCCACGCCAACACATGTTGTTTACGCCGGGGTCGACAAGCTGCCTGCGTCCATCCACGAGAGGGAGTTGCGCATGTCCAGGTCCATGATGGTTCCCGCACTGGTCGCGACTTTAGGTCTCTCCGCCTGCGCGCCGACTCCGGCCTCCGGAGCGATGGAGCCCGCGCCAGCGACCGTGACTCCCGCCAGGAACCAATGCGAAGCCAGCAAGGCTTCCGCGGCCATCGGCCAGTCGCCTTCCGTCGAAGTGGTTGAACAGGCACGCGTGCAGGCCGGCGCCGAAATCGTGCGCACGCTGCGCCACGACCAGCCGATCACCAAGGAATTCCGCTACGGCCGCCTCAACCTAGTGCTCGACGCCGGCGGCCGGATCGCCAGCGTCAATTGCAGTTGAACCAAGCCGATGCGTCGCTGCTCCGGGCGTGCTCGCCAGTAGAGTTTCGGCACTATTAAAAGTTGCTGATGCAACCAATTGCGCGAGCCGACGAACCGTGTTGCGGCACCGCAACAACTGTGCTCTAGTCGGGGTTCCGGAGACATTTCAGTAGCGCCGCTTGCGCAGGGTGCGGTGTCGCCGTCACTTCGCTGATCGGCGTGAGCCGGCCGGCCTTATCCGGTTGGAACAAGATGGACCCCAGCAACAGCCAGGGACTCTACGACCCGAACGACGAGCGCGACGCCTGCGGTTTCGGCATGGTCGCGCAGCTGGACGACCAGCCCTCGCGATCGCTGGTCGATACCGCGATCGCCGCGCTGTCGCGCATGACCCATCGCGGCGGCGTCGCCGCCGACGGCCTCACCGGCGACGGCTGCGGCCTGCTGATCCGCAAACCCGACGTGTTCCTGCGCGCGCTCGCGCACGACGCCGGCATCGCCCTCGGCTCGCGTTACGCGGCGGGACTGGTGTTCCTGCCACGCGACGCGGCGCTCGCCGCACAGTGCCGTGCGGCGCTGGAACAGGAATTGCACAAGGCGGGCACCACGGTGAAAGGCTGGCGCACGCCACCCACCGACGACGCCGTGTGCGGCCAGCTGGCCAAGGACACCTTGCCGCATATCGAACAGCTGTTCGTCGACGCCGGCGACGGCCAGGACGACGACGCCTTCGCCCTCGCCCTGTTCCTCGCACGCCGCCGCGCCGAACAGACGCTCAGCGGCGTCACGCCCGATTTCTACGTGGTCACCCTGACCCCGCACGCGATCGGCTACAAGGGCATGGTCCTGCCGGACAAGCTGTCCACGTTCTACCCGGACCTGCAGCGCAGCGACCTGGCCTCCAGCGCGGTCGTGTTCCACCAGCGCTTCTCCACCAACACCCTGCCGCGCTGGCCGCTGGCGCATCCGTTCCGCCTGCTTGCGCACAACGGCGAGATCAACACCATCGAAGGCAACCGCCGCTGGGCGCAGGCGCGCAGCAAGGTGTGGAAGACGCCGCGCTTCGACATCGCCGAATTCGATCCGGTGATCTCCATGCATGGCTCCGACTCGCAGAGCCTGGACAACATGCTGGAACTGCTGGTTGCCGGCGGCATGGATTTGTTGCAGGCCTTGCGCATCCTGGTGCCACCGGCGACGCAGTCGCTGGAATTCAAGGATCCCGACCTGTCCGCGTTCTACGAGTTCTACGGCCTGAACACCGAGCCATGGGACGGCCCGGCCGGCATCGTCGCCTGCGACGGCCGCTACGCCGCGTGCATGCTCGACCGCAACGGCCTGCGCCCGGCGCGCTGGCTGCTGACTTCCGACCGCCATTTCCTGGTCGCCTCCGAAGCGGGCGTGTGGGAACTGCCGGCCGAGCGCATCACCCGCAAGGGCAAGCTCGGTCCGGGCGAGATGATGGCGATCGACCTCAAGCGCGGCGACCTGCTCGACAGCGAGGCCATCGACCGCATCAACCGCGGCCGCGCGCCGTACAAGCAGTGGCTGCACCAGGGCGTGACCTACCTGCAGACCGAACTGATCGATCCGTCGCTGACCGATGCGCCGTTCGACGAAAAGACGTTGCGCGGTTACCACAAGCTGTTCCAGCTCAGCACCGAGGAAGTGGAACACGTGCTGCGTCCGCTCGCCGAGACCGAACAGGAAGCCACCGGCTCGATGGGCGACGATATCCCGATGGCGGTGCTGAGCCGGCAGACGCGTCCGCTCTACGACTATTTCCGCCAGGCCTTCGCCCAGGTCACCAATCCGCCGATCGATCCGCTGCGCGAAGACTGCGTGATGTCGCTGACCACGCAGCTGGGCAGGGAGACCAACATCTTCCACGCCGGCCCGGAGACGGTGAACCACATCATCCTCAATTCGCCGGTGCTCTCGCAGCGCAAGCTGCGGCAGATCGTGAAGATGTCGCCGTACGACGAGAAGCA
>JAKFDG010000205.1:0-6534 GCA_036677285.1 Pseudoxanthomonas sp. | reverse complement strand
TTCCAGCTCTTCGCGCTTGAGAATTTCGTCGGCGCCGCGTCCGATCAGTTCGAGTGCTTCTGCGTGTGACAAGGGATCTGGATTCCAGTTGTTTTAATGAATAGGGGGGCAGCGCCCACTTACAAACATGAATATGAAGTTAAACCAAAGTTAATCGTGACGCCAGTCAAAAAAGCTAATTGACTCAATGGTTTGACGCGAACATTTAGTGTGTTTATGGTACCCCGATTGGGCTCGCCGTCTGAGCCTGGGGATCACCAGATGCACACACACCTTGACGGCAGCGGCCGCAGGCGGCGTTTCAAGGAACGCCTCGAAATCCTTCGCGACTCGGCCCTGCATCGTCAAGTGAGGACGCACTTGGCGGCGAAGCACTGGACACGCCGACAATGGATCCACGCCAGCCTGTTCACCACCATTGGACTGATGGTCGCGACCATTGTGCCCGGCTTCTCCACCGTGATGCAGGTACCCGCCAGCGAACCGCATGCCACTCTGGCGCTGGACTTGCCGCAGCCGTCCAAGGAAAGGCAGGCGGGCATCGCCGGCGACAGCTGGCAACTCGTGCGCGTGAAACCGGGCCAGACCTTGGGTTCGCTGTTCAAGGATCTGGGCATCCCGGCCGCGACGATGCAACGCATCCTCAAGCATCCGGGCACCAAAGCCACCCTTACCCGCCTCAAGCCAGGCACCGAACTCGCCTTCGACCTGCCGGTCAGCGGCAACCTGCGCACCTTGCGCTATGACCGCGATGCCGACCACCGGGTCGAGCTATCGCTGGCTGGCGACAAGGTCGAGGAAAAAGTGATCGCCCGCGAGAGCACCACCCGCACCGTGGTCCTCAGCGGCAAGGTCGGCCGCTCGCTGTTCCGCTCCGCGCGCAAGGTCGGCCTGACTGCGGCCAACATCGCTTCGCTGACTGACGAGATCTTCAAGTACGACATCGATTTCGACTCCGACCTCGATGCCGACGACCGCTTCAGCGTGGTCGTCGAGCAGACTTGGCGCGAAGGTGAGCTGGTCAGCACCAGCCCGGTGCTGGCGGCGACTTTCACCGTGGACGGCGACCTGCATTCGGGTTTCCGCTACGCGCGCGCTGGCGGCAAGCCGGAGTACTTCACGGGACAGGGACGGCCGCTGAAGAAGACCTTCATCCGCATGCCGATTCCCTACGCGCGCCTGAGCTCCAAATTCGGCGCACGCCGGCACCCGGTGCTGGGCAGCATGCGCATGCACAAGGGCGTGGACTACGCCGCCTCGACCGGCACGCCGATCATGGCCGCAGGCGATTCGCGGGTGGAGTTCATCGGCTGGCAGCGCGGCTACGGCAATACCGTGATCCTCAACCACGGCCGCGGCTACACCACGCTGTACGGGCACATGTCGCGTACCGCCAAGCTCAGGAAAGGGCAGTCGGTTCCGCAGGGTACGGTGATCGGCTACGTGGGTTCGACTGGTATGTCCACCGGACCGCACCTGCACTACGAATTCCGCGTCAACGGCGCGCACCGCAATCCGCTGTCGATCACCATGCCGCCGCCGGAACCGCTGGCCGGCGCGCAACTCGCGGCCTTCCGCACCCAGACTTCCAACGCGCTGGCGCGGATCCGCACGGTCGAGAACGTGATCTACGCCGACCTGGCGCCTGCTGCAACGGAAAAAACCGTGGCGGCGGTGAAGGCCAAGCCCGCCGCCAAGAAGGGTTGAAATCCGCGCGCGCTTGCAGGAGCGCGCCATGGGCGTGATGCTTGTCGGTGATCGCGCCCACGCGGCGCTCCAACAGACCTTTCCATGCAAGACCCCGCAGCTCCGCTCTATCTGGGCCTGATCTCAGGCACCAGCGCCGATGGCATCGATGCCGCGCTGGTGCGATTCGAACCGCGCTGCGAACTCCTGTTCGGCCGCACCTATCCGTGGAACGAAATCATGCGTGCCCGCCTGATCGCGCTCGGGCAAGGCGGGGACGCCACTTCACTGGACGAACTGGGCGGACTGGACGTGCAGATCGCGCGCGTCTTCGCCGATGTCGCTACCAAAGCGATCGCCGATGCCGGTCTCGATCACGGACAGGTGCAAGCAATCGGTTCGCATGGGCAGACCGTGCGCCACCGGCCCGAGGCCGAATTCGCTTTCACCTGGCAGATGGGCGACGGCAACGTGATCGCCGAGCGCAGTGGCATCACCACGGTGGCCGATTTCCGCCGTCGCGATGTCGCAGCGGGCGGCCATGGCGCGCCGCTGATGCCCGCCTTCCACGCGGCCATGCTCCACTCGGACCAGGAAGACCGCGCGGTGCTGAACCTGGGCGGCATCGGCAATTTCACCTTGCTCCCCCGCACGGGTGACGTGCGCGGTTTCGACACCGGTCCCGCCAACGCCCTGCTCGACGCCTGGTGCGAACGGCACACCGGCCGGGCATTCGATGCCGGCGGTGCGTTCGCGGCCAGTGGCGTGGCCGACGAGGCGTTGCTGGCACGATTGCTGGACGAAGCCTGGTTCGCGCTGCCGCCGCCGAAGAGTACCGGCCGCGAACATTTCCATCTGCGCTGGCTGGAGTCGCGGCTGGGCGAAGTGACGCTGTCGCCCGCCGATGTGCAGGCGACGTTGCTGGAGCTGAGTGCGGCCACGGTCGCCGATGCGCTGCGCGCCACCCAGCCCCATACCCGCCGCGTACTGGTGTGCGGCGGCGGGGTGCACAACGCGGTCCTGATGGCGCGAATCGCGGCATGGTTGCCGGAGGTGATCGTCGAATCCACCGCGGCCCATGGCCTTGATCCGGATTACGTGGAAGCGATGGGTTTCGCCTGGCTGGCGCGCGAGACCCTGGCCGGACGTCCCGGCAACCTGCCCAGCGTGACCGGGGCAAGAGGGTCGCGCGTGCTGGGCGCGGTGTATCCGGCCTGAGGTTTCAGAACCCGTGTCCGGGCGGCACTTCCTTCAAGGCGGTGATCGCAGCGCTCAGGACGTCCACTTCGCGGTCGTTGAACCCGCTGCTGATTTCGCTTTCACTGAAGTACAACCCCTGTTCCAGAAGGTGGAACAAGGTGTCATGCATGCTCCAGCCCCGCGCTTCGGCCACGCGGCGGATGCGGTCGGCCAGCACCGGGTCGATGTCCTTCATCACGATGTCGGTCATGACGCGCCTTGGGCCTCTGTTCCGCCGTCCGCAGGTCCATATTTACGCGTGGCCAGGCGAATGCACAACAGGAAGGCCGGAATGCCGATCAACGCGGTGCCTACGAAGAACAGGGAATAGGCCTGCAACAGGGTGCGCCCTGCCTCGAGATGCTCCACCGCGACACCCGAGAATCCCTTGAATACCTTGCCGAGCAGCGCATAGAACGAGCTCAGAAGGGCGTATTGGGTCGCGGTGTAGCCGATGCTGGTCAGGCTGGACATGTAACCCACCAGGGCCACACCGGCGAACCCGTTGCAGAAGTTATCGATGACCATCGCACCAGCGAACACGCCGGCGTCAGCGCCGTGCAGGGCGAGATAGGCGAAAGCAAGGTTCGAGCCCGGGCCGAGTACCGCTCCGGCCAGCAGCGTGGGAACGAAGCCGAAACGCACCGCGCACAAGCCTGCCGCGGCGACCCCGACGATGGTCGCGACCAATCCGAACGAGCCGCGCACCGCACCGACGGTCTCCTTGGCAATACCCAGGTCGGCATAGAACGGGTTGGCCATCGGCCCCATCACGAAATCAGGCAGGCGATACAGGCTGATTGTCAGCAGCATCAACAAGGCCCAGCTGCCGTGCTGGCGGAAGAACGCAACGAACGGCCCAAGGACCGCGTCGAACAATCCCTGTGGTGTGAATAGCGCCGGATGCGGCTTTGCTTCGGCCAGCGCCGTGGCTGCCGGCTCGCGCGCCAGCAGCACCGCGATCACGCCCACGCCCATCAGCGCCGCCATCAGCTGGTACGACAGCGACCAACCCATGTTCGCAGCGAAAATCAGGATCAGCGCATCGGTGACCAGCAGCGCGCCGCGGTAACCCAGAGTGGAGGTCGAAGTGAGCAAGCCCTGCTGTTCGTTGCTGTCGGCGCTCTCGATGCGCCAGGCGTCGATCACGATGTCCTGGGTCGACGAGGCGAACGCCACCACCAGCGCCATCACCCCGAACACCACGAGCTGGTCGAGTGCGAAGCCCGCCAACACCAGTCGGCCTTCTACCGGTTGCACCAGCGCCATGCCGATCAATGCCGCGGCCACCACCAGTTGCGACAGCAGCATCCAGCCCCGGCGCCGGCCCAGCCAGCGGCCGAGCAGCGGCGCGTCGAGCTTGTCGACCAGCGGCGCCCACAGGAACTTCAGCGAATACGCCAGTCCGACCCACGACAGGAAGCCGATGGTTGACAGCTCGATGCCGTTCTCGCGCATCCAGAAGCCCAGGGTGTTGCCCACCAAGTAAATCGGGATACCGGAACTGAAACCCAGCAGGAGCATCACCAGCACCTTGGGCTGGCGCAGGTTGGTCAGTACCTGTCGCCAGCCCGGATGCTTGGGTTTCGCCGTGGCCTGGTTCAAATCGCGTAGTCCACGGTAAACGGCGCATGGTCCGAAAACCGCGACGCGGTATGGATGGAGCACGCCTTGAGCTTGTCGCGCAGCGACGGGGTGACGATCTGGTAGTCGATGCGCCACCCCACGTTGTTGGCGCGTGCCGCGCCGCGGTTGCTCCACCAGGTGTAGTCCTGCCCTTCGGCGTGCAGGGCGCGGTAGGCGTCGACCCAGCCGTCCTCCTCGACGCACAGGCCGTTGAGCCAGTCGCGTTCGGCCGGCAGGCAACCGGAATTCTTCTGGTTCGAGGTCCAGTTCTTGATGTCCAGGCGTGAGCGCACGATGTTCCAGTCCCCGCACAGCACGTAGTCGCGGCCGCTCCTGCGCCACTCGTCCAGGATCGGGGCCAGCCAGTCCATGACCTGGAACTTGAAGCCCTGGCGCAGCTCGCCGGAGGAGCCCGACGGGATGTAGAAGGAGACCACGCTGAGGTTGCCGTAACGCGCCTCCAGGTAGCGTCCTTCTTCGTCGAACTCGGGCCAGCCCAGCGCGGTGCGCACTTCGTCGGGCTCGCGCTTGCTGTAGATCGCCACGCCGCTGTAACCCTTCTTGGTGCTGGCGTCGCGGAACCAGGCCTTGTAGCCCGCCGGCAGGAATTCGGGGCCGGCCAGCTGGTGTTCCTGGGCCTTGGTTTCCTGGACGCACAGCACGTCGGCCTGCTGCGCGCCGAACCAGTCGAAGAACCCCTTGGTGGCCGCCGAACGCAGGCCGTTGGCATTGAAACTTATGATTCGCACGAACGCTCCTTTCTGGCCGTCGAAGGGTAGCGGAAAACCCGCAAAGGCGTGGAGAATGCCCCCATGACCGACCATCGCACCCGCTTCCTGCAACTGGCTCTGCATGCCCAGGCCCTGCGCTTCGGCGAATTCACCCTGAAGTCGGGGCGCCTGAGCCCGTACTTCTTCAACGCCGGCCGTTTCGACAGCGGTGAAAAGCTCGCGGAACTGGCGATCTGCTACGCCGACGCGGTGGAGGCGGCCGGGGTGAAGTTCGACCTGTTGTTCGGTCCCGCCTACAAGGGCATCCCGTTGGCGACCGCGCTGGCTTGCGAATTCGCCCGGCGTGGCCGCGACCTGCCGCTGGCCTTCAATCGCAAGGAAGCCAAGGCCCACGGCGAAGGCGGCATGCTGATCGGCGCGCCGCTGGAAGACCGGCGCGTGCTGATCGTCGACGACGTGATCACCGCCGGCACCGCCATCCGCGAGGCCCTGGCCCTGATCCACGCCGGCGGCGGGAGCGTGGCCGGGATCGTGGTGGCGCTGGATCGACAGGAAGTCATGGGCGAGCCTGGCGACACCCGGCGTTCGGCAGCTCAATCGGTGGCCGCGGAGACCGGGGTGCCGGTGATTTCCGTCGCCAACCTGCACGACCTGCTTGCATTCGCCGGCGAAAGCGCTGAACTTGTCTCCCACCGCGACCGCCTGCTTGCCTACCGTGCCAGCTACGGCTGCGGACCATCGGACTGAAGCAGAAGGGGCTGCGAAAAATGCCGAAGACTCCACTATTGACGCTGGCCGTATGCGCTGTGCTTGCGCCGCTGGCCATGGCGCAGAAGGCCGAGCCGTCAGCGAAGAAGCTGTATTGCTGGAACGAGAACGGCCAGCGCGTGTGCAGCGATGCCTTGCCGGCGGAAGCGGTCGGCCGTGCCCGCGACGAGATCAACGCGAAGAGCGGCATGCGCACCGCGGAAGTGCAGCGCGCGCTGAACGAAGAGGAGCGTGCGGTGGCGGCCTCTGACGAGGAACAGCGCAAGGCCGACCAGGCCGCGGCGGAAACCCGCCGCCGCACCGATAAGGCCATGCTGATGTCGTACCAGACCGAGGCGGAGCTGCGCCGGGTGTTCAACGAACGCACCGGCATCGTCGACAACAGCGTCCGTACTGCGCGCTACAACGTGGCCAGCCTGCGCGAAGGCCTGGTCAGCCTGCTGCAGGTCGCTGGCGACCGCGAGCTGTCCGGCAAGCCGGTCAG
>JAKFDG010000204.1:0-3683 GCA_036677285.1 Pseudoxanthomonas sp. | reverse complement strand
AAAACCCCGGCAGCGAAATCCGCGCCAGCCAAGTCCGCTCCCGCCTTCTCGCTCGAACCCATCTTTGCCGCCCTCCGCGCACGCCTTCCGGCGTCGCGCCAGGCCGAGGCGAAGGCTTTCGCGCAGTCGTTCTACAAGCGCATGGAAGCCGACGAGTACCCGCACCACAGTCCGGAGGGCTGGGCCGCCCTGGCCTGCGACATGCTGGAGTTCGCGCGCGCGCGCAAGCCGGGCGCGACCAATGTGCGGTTGTTCAATGCGAGCAAAAAAAGCAACGGCTGGGAATCGCCGCATACGGTGCTGCAGATCGTCAACGACGACATGCCGTTCCTGGTCGACTCGGTCAGCATGGCCCTCGCCGACCTGGGCGTCGGCGTGCATGTGCTGGGCCACCCGGTGGTGCGTTTCAACCGCGACAAGGCCGGCAAGATATCCGCCGTCGGCGAGGGCAAGCCCGAATCCTTGATGCTGCTCGAAATCGACCGCCAGCCTGCTGCGCAGATGCCGGTCATCGAGGCCCGCATCCGCAAGGTACTGGGCGAAGTGCGCGCCATCGTGCAGGATTGGAGCGCGATGCGCGAGAAGATGGTGTCGCTGGCCGACGACCTGGCCACTCGCCGCATGCCGGTGAGCGATGCCGGCCGTCGCGAAGCCCAGGAATTCCTGCGCTGGGCCGCCAACGACCACTTCACCTTCTTCGGCTACCGCGAATATCGCATCGAGAACAAGGGCGGCGACGGCATCCTCAAGGCTGTGGAGGGCAGTGGCCTGGGCTTGCTGAAAGGCAAGGAGAGCTCCACCCCGAGGAACGTGAAGTCGCTTGCGGCGCATTACATGCCGCAGTCCGGGGCGGTGGATACCTTGATCCTGACCAAGACCAATGCGCGTTCCAACGTGCATCGCCCCGGCAACCTGGACTACATCGGCGTGCTCGAATTCGACGCCAAAGGCAATCCGGTCGCCGAACAACGCTTTCTGGGCCTGTACACCTCCAGCGCCTACAACCGCAGGCCGTGGGAAATCCCGCTGGTCCGCGAGCGCCATGAGCATGTGATGCGCGAGTCGGGCCTGGCGCCCAACAGCCATAGCGGCAAGGCCCTGCGCCACATTCTTGAAACCCTGCCACGCGAGGAACTGTTCCAATCCAGCGAGGACGAACTGTTCCGCACCAGCGTGGGCATCCTTGGCCTGCAGGAACGCGTGCGCAGCAAGCTGTTCCTGCGCCGCGACCGCTATGGCCGCTTTTTCTCCGCACTGGTCTACATCCCGCGCGAGCGTTTCAATACCGACGTGCGCCTTCGCATCGAGGCGTTGCTGAAGGAAGCGCTGCATGGCGAGTTCATCGACACCACAGTCCAGCTCGGCGAATCGCCGCTGGCGCAGCTGCATCTGGTGGTGCGGCCGCGCGCGGGCGAGCAGGTCGACGCGGACACCGCGGAACTCGAGGCCCGCCTCGCGCACCTGTTGCGCAACTGGCAGGACGACCTGCGCGAGATCCTGATCGCGCATCACGGTGAAGCCGATGGCCTGAAGCTTGCCGGCAGCTATGCCCGCGCGCTGCCGGGCGGTTATATCGAGACGGTATCGCCTGAAATCGCCGCCAGGGACGTGGAGAACCTGGCAGCGCTGGCCGCTCCGGACGACCTGCGCCTGAGCCTGCACGTGACGCACCGCCAGCGCGAGGGCCAGGAAGGCAAGCTGCGCCTCAATCTGTACCGCCAGCAGCATGACATCCCGTTGTCCGATGCGCTGCCGCTGATGGAGAACATGGGGCTGCGCGTGATCTCCGAGCATCCCTTCCGGCTGGAGGTGGATAACGCACCGTTCTACATCCAGGAATTCGAGGTGGAATCCACCTTCGGCGAAATCGACGTGGAGAGCCGCAGCGCCGCATTCGAGGAAGCGTTCGCGCGGATCTGGCGAGGTGACGCCGAGAACGACGGTTTCAACCGCCTGGTGCTTGGGGCCAACCTCGGCTGGCGCCAGGTGGCGCTGCTGCGTGGCTACTGCAAGTACCTGCTGCAGACCGGCGTGCCGTTCTCCCAGAATTACGTCGAGGAAACGCTGAACCGCTATCCACTGCTGGCCAGGCTCCTGGTCGAGCTTTTCGAGGCGCGCTTCGATCCTGCCACCGGACGGGAGAGCAAGACCGAGATCAAGCAGGGCCAGGAACATTTCACATTGCAGCTGCGCGCGCTGGCTCGTGGTGACGAAGCCACCTTCAAGGCCCTGCAATACGTGATCGAGGCGCGCGGGGAAAGTCGCGAGCGCCAGGCCGAGGCCACCCACAAGACCCTGCTCAAGCTGATGGATCGCGTGTCCAGCCTGGACGACGACCGCATCCTGCGCAGTTTCATCGGCGTGATCGAAGCGACCTTGCGCACCAGTTACTACCAGACCGACAGCGAGGGCCTTCCCGCGCACACGATCAGCTTCAAGCTGGATTCGGCCAACGTGCCGGACCTGCCCAAGCCGCGTCCGTATCGCGAGATCTTCGTCTACGGTCCGCGAGTGGAAGGCGTGCACCTGCGCTTCGGCCCGGTGGCGCGTGGCGGATTGCGCTGGTCGGATCGCCGCGAGGATTTCCGCACCGAGGTGCTGGGCCTGGTCAAGGCGCAGATGGTGAAGAACACCGTGATCGTGCCGGTGGGCGCCAAGGGCGGCTTCTTCGTCAAGCAGTCGCCGGTTGGCGGCGATCGCGATGCGGTGCTGGCCGAAGGCATCGCCTGCTACAAGATGTTCATCCAGGGTCTGCTCGACATCACCGACAACATCGTCGGCAACAAGATCGTGCCACCTCAGGACGTGGTCCGCCACGACAACGACGATCCCTACCTGGTCGTCGCGGCCGACAAGGGCACGGCGACCTTCTCCGACATCGCCAATGGCCTGGCCATCGCCCACGGCTTCTGGATGGGCGATGCGTTCGCTTCCGGCGGCTCGGTCGGTTACGACCACAAGGGGATGGGCATCACCGCCAAGGGCGCGTGGGAATCGGTCAAACGCCACTTCCGCGCCATGGGCCGCGATTCGCAGACCCAGGACTTCACCTGCGCCGGCATCGGCGACATGTCCGGCGACGTGTTCGGCAACGGCATGCTGCTGTCGAAGCACATCCGTCTGGTGGCGGCGTTCGACCACCGCCATATCTTCCTGGATCCGAATCCGGATGCGGCGCGTTCATTCAAGGAACGCGAGCGCATGTTCCAGGTACCGCGCTCCAGTTGGGCCGAGTACGACGTCAACCTGATTTCCAGGGGTGGCGGTGTATATCCGCGTACGCTGAAATCGATAGAAATCAGTGCGCCGGTGCGCGAAGTGCTGGGTCTTGCGGATGACATCAAGTCGCTGTCGCCGAACGAACTCATGAGCGCGATCCTGAAGGCACCGGTGGACCTGCTGTGGAATGGCGGCATCGGCGTGTACGTGAAGGCCAGCGGCGAGCAGCATGCCGATGCCGGCGACCGCGCCAACAATGCCCTGCGCGTGAACGGCAACGAGCTTCGCTGCAAAGTGGTGGGCGAGGGCGGCAACCTCGGCCTGACCCAGTTGGGCCGCATCGAGGCCGCGCAGCAGGGCGTGCTGCTCAACACCGACTTCATCGACAACTCGGCCGGGGTGGACACCTCCGACCACGAAGTCAACATCAAGATCCTGCTGAACGGCGTGATGCAAGCCAAGAA
>JAKFDG010000203.1:0-1757 GCA_036677285.1 Pseudoxanthomonas sp. | reverse complement strand
TCGGCGGCGAGCTTGTCGAAGTCGGCGCCTTCCTCGGCATAGGCCTCGTACACGCGGTCCAGCGCGGCCTGCGCGCTGAGCACGTCGCCCACGCCCACTTCCACCGCCTGGCGCACGGTGTGTTCCGGATCGAGCTGCGGCTCCTGGGCCAGGTAGCCGATCTTGGTGCCGGGCTGTGCGCGCGCTTCGCCGTTGAAGTCCGTATCCACGCCGGCCATGATCTTCAGCACGGTGGACTTGCCGGCGCCGTTCAGGCCCAGCAGGCCGATCTTGGCCCCGGGGAAGAAGCTGAGCGAGATGTCCTTGATGATCTGGCGTTTCGGCGGCACGGTCTTGCTGACGCCATTCATGGTGTAGATGTATTGCGACATGGGGGTAAAGCTCCACAGACGGGCTGGCGACGGCCTGCGCAGGGCAGGGGCCGCGGAAGTGATTCGGGATGGGGCGATTATCCCGGATATGGGGTTGGGGCGCCAATGAATCGGCCCTTCCAGACCGGGAAAGGCATAGGCGCTACAATTTCCCTTCACATTCAGCCTTGGAGTGACGATGTTCCCGCGCGATGCCCGTATCGAAGGTTACGACCCTGAACTGGCCGCGGCGATCGCGTCCGAGAACCGCCGCCAGGAAGACCACGTCGAGCTGATCGCGTCGGAGAACTACGCCAGCCCGCGGGTGATGGAAGCGCAGGGCAGCCAGCTGACCAACAAGTACGCCGAGGGTTACCCGGGCAAGCGCTACTACGGTGGCTGCGAATACGTCGATGTCGCCGAGCAATTGGCGATCGACCGTGTGAAGCAGCTGTTCGGCGCGGACTACGCCAACGTGCAGCCGCATTCGGGCTCGCAGGCCAACCAGGCGGTTTACTTGGCGCTACTGAATCCGGGCGACAAGATCCTGGGCATGTCCCTGGCCCACGGCGGCCACCTGACCCACGGCGCCAAGGTCAACATCTCCGGCAAGCTGTTCGACGCCGTGCAGTACGGAGTGGACGACCAGGGCATGATCGACTACGACGAAGTCGAGCGCCTGGCGTTGGAACACAAGCCGAAGATGGTCGTCGCAGGTTTCAGCGCGTACTCGCAGGTCGTCGACTGGGCGCGTTTCCGCACCATCGCCGACAAGGTCGGTGCCTATCTGTTCGTGGACATGGCGCACGTCGCCGGTCTCATCGCCGCTGGTGTGTATCCGAGCCCGCTCCCGCATGCGCACGTGGTCACCTCAACTACCCACAAGACCCTGCGCGGTCCGCGCGGCGGCATCATCGTGGCGAAGGGCGCGGGGGAGGAGATCGAGAAGAAATTGCAATCGATCGTGTTCCCCGGCATCCAGGGCGGCCCGTTGATGCACGTGATCGCAGCCAAGGCCGTGGCGTTCAAGGAAGCGCTGGAGCCGGAATTCAAGGCCTACCAGGCGCAGGTGGTGAAAAATGCGCAGGCGATGGCGAAGACCATCATCTCGCGCGGCTACAAGATCGTTTCCGGCGGCACCGAGAACCACCTGATGCTGGTCGACATGATCGGCAAGAGCGTCACCGGCAAGGCCGCCGAGGAAGCGCTGGGCAAGGCCCACATCACGGTCAACAAGAACGCGGTGCCGAACGACCCGCAGAAGCCGTTCGTTACCTCCGGCCTGCGCATCGGTACGCCGGCGGTCACCACGCGCGGCTACCTGGAGCCGGATTGCGTGGCGTTGGCTAACTGGATTTGCGACGTGCTGGATAACCCGAATGACGAGAAGGTCATTGCGGGTGTGCG